>JAGWVP010000204.1 GCA_018970825.1 bacterium
TGATCGAGGGCTTCGACCGCTCGAGGCTTCTCGACTGGTGCCGCCGGATCGACGAGGGGCCGTGGAGCTCGCTCGCGGCCGGGGAGCGCATCGCCTTTCCCAACACCGAGATCGTGGTGACGCTCGCGGCGGCCGCCGTGGCGACCGAGCGGGTGCGCATCTTCCCGACCGTCGTGGTCCTCCCGCTCCACTCGGCGGTGCTGGTCGCGAAGCAGCTCGCGACGCTCGACGTCCTGTCCTCGGGCCGTCTCTCGGTGGGTCTCGGGGTCGGCGGTCGCGAGGAGGACTACCGGGCGGTGGGTGCGCCGTTCGAGAGGCGGCTTCGCCGCCTCGAACGCCAGGTCGAGACGATGCTCGCCACCTGGCGCGGCGAGCCGCCCTTCGAGGGCTCGACGCCCGTCGGCCCCGCACCGCTGCAGGTCTGCCCCGAGCTGCTCGCGGGTTCGATGCAGGAGCCCTCGATCCGCCGCGCGGCGCGCTGGGCCGACGGCCTCTGCGGGTTCAGCCTCGGCCCGGACCCCGACGAGGTGGAGCGGTGCTTCGAGGTCGCGCGCGAGGCGTGGTCGGCGGCCGGCCGCGAGGCGCCGCCGCGACTCGTGACGAGCTGCTGGTACTCGCTCGGCGACGGGGCGCGCGAGCGCATGGACGCCTACGTCGAGCGCTACCTCGGCGTCTTCGGCCGCGACGTCGCGTCCTTCCTCGCGAAGCAGTGCCGGACGACCTCGGCGGAAGCGCTCCGCGAGGTCGCGCGGCGCACGGCCGCCGCGGGCGGGGACGAACTCCTGCTGGTCCCGACCGGCAGCGACCCTTCCGAGGTCGAGCGCGCGGCCGACGTGCTGGCCGGGGTGGCCTGACGCCCGCGGCGGGGCGCGGCAGGGGGTGCCATGGGCAGCGTCAAGATCGGCATCGGATTCTCGACGACCCGCGCGGGGCTCGCCACCGCGGACGAGATCGCGGCCTTCGCCGACGCCGCGGAGGACCTCGGCATCGACTCGCTGTGGCCGTCGGACCACGTCGTGTCCCGCCAGCCGAGCCTCGACACGACGGCACTGCTCGCGTTCGTCGCGGCGCGCACCCGTCGTCTGAAGCTCGGGCCGAGCGTGCTCGTCCTCCCGCCGCGCCACCCCATCCAGGTCGCGAAGGCCTATGCGACCCTCGACCACCTGGCCGGCGGCCGCCGCCGGGTCATCCTCGGCGTCGGGCTCGGCGGCGATCCGCGCGACAGCGAGGCGTGCGGCGTGCCTGCGGGCGAGCGCGCGGCCCGGATGCGCGAGTCGGTCGAGGTGATGCGCAAGCTCTGGTCGGGCCCGGACGTGAGTCACTCCGGGCGCTTCTGGTCGTTCGAGCACGTGACGCTCGAGCCGCGGCCGGTCGGCGGCCCGATCGACGTGTGGGTCGGCGGCAACAGCGACGCGGCCCTGCGTCGCGTCGCGCGCTGGGCCGACGGCTGGATGCCGTCGTTCATCTCGCCGCCGGAGTTCGGCGCGGGTGTCGCGAAGATCGCGACCTGGGCGGCGGAGGAGGGTCGCACCTTCGACGCCGACGAGGCCGGTGCGCTCGTGCTCACCCACCTCGAGGAGGACCCGGCGCACGCGAGGGAGGCGGCCGAGCGTTTCTTCGCGAAGGCGCCTCTGCCCCGAGCGACGGGCGAAGACCGCACGATCTTCGGCACGCCGTCGCAGGCGGTCGAGCGGATCCGCGACTACGTGGCCCACGGCTGTCGCAAGTTCGTGCTGTTCCCGGTCGCGCCCGGCGCCGACCTCGTCCGGCAGGCGCGCCTCGTCGGCGAGAAGATCCTGCCGCACTTCGCCTGACGTCCGCGCGCGGCGGCGTGCTGCGGCCCGGTGCGGTGCACTGCGGAGGCGCCGTCGCGACGCGCGTCGGTCCCGGCCCGGCCCGGTCCGCGCGGCGGCGAGGGGCCTTCAGGAGCGACGAGGCGGCGGCACCCAGCCGCCGAAGCGCTTCTCGAGCAGGTTCGCGACCGCGATCGTCCGGTGGTCGCCGCCGGGGGATGCCGCGACCTGCACGCCGAGGGGCAGTCCGTCGCCGTTCAGCCCCATCGGGACCTGCGTCACCGGGAACTCCATCACGTTCAGGATCGCGGTGTAGACCCAGTTGAAGGGCGGCATGAGCGGCTTCGTGTGACGCGGTGCGGGCTCGGGGTAGGGCGGGTAGAGCAGCACGCCTTCGCCGACGAGTTCCCCGAGCGCCGCGCGCAGTTCGCGGCCGCGCTCGAGCATCCGCCGCGTGCGGGCCGGCGCGAGCTTCGGCAGCGGCTCGATCATCGCCAGCACGAGCGCGGGCAGGGTGTGCGGGCTCCTTCCCCAGATCCACCGCGACACGAGGTGGGCCCCGGGCCAGGTCGTGCCGCCGCCCTCGGCGAGCATCTCGCGGAAGGACGGGCCCCCGGCCGCGGACAGCATGGCCGACCAGATGTCGAAGGCGTGGCGCAGGTCCGCCACGCGAGCCTCGCGGACGACCGCGCCCTCCTTCGCGAGTGCGTCGGCCGCGCGCGCCTGGGCCGCGCGGAGATCGGCCGTCGGGGCGCGCACGCCGTCGTCGGGGATCGTGACGACCGACATCCCCGCGAAACTCACGCTCCCGGGATCGCCGAGTTCGATCTCGCGGCATCCCCCGTCGTGGCCGTCGGGCCCGGCGAGGATCCGCAGCAGCGGCCAGAGGTCCTCGGCGCGACGGCAGAGCGGTCCGGTCGTCAGGTAGCGAAGCGCGTCGCCGTGGGCGATCGGGAACTGCCCGGTCCCGGGCACGAGCCCGCCGGTCGGCTTGTGGCCGAAGATCCCGTTGAAGAAGGCCGGCATGCGGATCGAGCCGCCGATGTCCGAGCCGATGCCGAAGGGCGAGGCGCCCGCTCCCACGATCGCCCCCTCGCCGCCCGAGGACCCGCCGACGATGCGGTCCTCGTCGTAGGGGTTGTTCGTGCGGCCGTAGACGCGGTTGTTCGTCTCCATCCACATGCAGAGCTCGGAGACGTTGGTCACGCCGAGCGGGATCGCGCCCGCCGCCCGCACGCGCGCGACCGCCGTCGCGTCGCGGTCGGCGAGCACGTGGCGGCGCGAGACGAGCCCGGAGGAGTTGGGCATCCCCTCGAGGGCGAAGCATTCCTTGATCGTGCAGGGCACGCCGTGGAGCGGCGGGAGCCCGGCCGGGTCCTGCTCGCGCAGGACACGGTCGGCGCGGTCGGCCTCGCCTCGCGCGGCTTCGTAGCGGTCGCGCACGATCGCGTTCAGGCGGGGATTCACGCGCCGCGCGTGGTCGACGTGGGCCTCGACGACGTCGCGGGACGAGACGGTCCCGGACCGGACGAGTTCGGCGAGGCGCAGCGTCGAGAGGGTGAGGAGTTCGTCCATCGCACCACGGGTACGCAACGCCCCGGGGGCGGGGCAAACCCGGCTCGCGGCCGGCGGTCGGTGCCGACGCGCCGCCGCGGGACGCCCGGGCTCAGGAGCCGAGGCGTTCGAGCGCCCGGATCCCGCGGCGGCGGGCCGAGCCGAAGGCCGCGGCGCACGGGAGGAGGGCCGCCGCGAAGGCGAGCAGGGCGAAGCCGGCCTTCGCGGCGGCGGTCGCCGGGGCGCCGCGTCCGAAGCCGAGCAGCCGCGAGATCGGCCAGGCCTCCAGCAGCACCACGAGTGCGACCAGCCCGAGAGCGCTCACCATGTAGACGATCGCGCCGAAGCCGGTCGCGATCTGCGCCGCGTTCTGGGTGTCGAGCCGGGGATGGGCCGCCCCGAAGCCGAGTCCCATCGCGACGATCGCCGCGACCAGCGGGACGAGCGTCGCCGCGAAGACGGCGGTCGCGAGCGGGTTCACGCCGAGCAGGTGGTTGGTCAGCACGACCAGCACCTCGCCGAGCACGACGAGCGGCCCGAAGCCGATCCAGAACTTGCTCCACCACAGCCGGCCCAGCGAGACCGGGGCGGTGCGCAGGATCCACCAGGAGCGCCCCTCGAGGCTGATCGTCGGGAACACGAAGCGCACCGCGACCGAGGTGACGACGAAGGCCGCGAGGCCCAGGTTGCAGAAGGTGGCGACGTCGCGCAGCACGATGCCAAGCGGCGTGTTCTCGGCGATCGGCAGTGCCGTGAAATTGTAGACGTAGATCACGACCAGCGCGCCGATCAGCACGAGCTGCGACCACTGGCTCGCGTCGCGCAGGAAGATCGAGAGGTCCTTCGCCAGCAGGAGCCGGGGCACCCGCGGCAGGAAGCCCGCGGCGCGCTCGATCCGGTCGAGCAGCGATCCCCCGTGCCCCGGCCGGCCTCCTTCCTGCGCCTTCGTCCACGCCTTCAGGTAGGTGCGCTCGACGAGCGCCGCGCTCAGCAGGAACAGGGCCGCCGCGGTCGTCCACAGGAGCCCGAGCGAGAACGCCGGGTCGCCCTCGTGGCCGCCGAGCAGCGGCAGCATCGCCCCGGTGATCCAGGTGGTCGGCAGCCAGGGCGAGGGCTCGCCCCCGAAACCGACCAGGAAGGAGGCGAAGCCCGCGAGCCCCGAGGGGTCGGCGAGTCGCTCGGGCCGCGCGAGCCGGACGAGCACGAAGGCCGCGCCGACGGAGAGCCCGATGAGCAGCAGGAGTCCGTCGCGCGCGCGCTGCGCCGGGAACACGAGCACGAGCAGCGTCGCGACGATGGTGCCGATCGCGGCCGGGATGACGAGGAAGGGCAGGAGGGCCGCGACGGTGCCGCCGAAGAAGAGCGGCCCGCCCCGCTCGACGACGCCGTAGGCGAGGAAGATCGGGAGCCCGAACAGCAGCACCATCCAGGACGAGGAGACCAGCGTTTCGAGAAAGCGGGCGTGGTGCAGCACGCGCGGTTCGATCGGTGCGGCGAGCAGGAGGTTCACGTCGTCGGCGAGGTAGAAGGTCGTGAGAGCGGTGATCGTGTTGCTGAGCAGCAGGATCGCGAAGAACGTCACGAACAGCAGGACGAGCAGGCGCTCGGTGAGCAGCGGACCGAAGTCCCCGATCGTGTGGAACCACTCGAGGGCGCGCGCGAAGAGCGCGAAGCAGCCCGCCCAGAAGAGCGCGGTCAGCACCGAGAGCACGGCCGGCCGTCGCCATCCCCGCCGCAGGGCGTTGCGGGCGGCGAGCCGCCGCGGCGACACGATCCGAGCGACGCTCGGTTCCGGCAGCCCGCTCACCACTGGCCCTCGGCCGCGCCGACCAGCTCGAGGAAGAGCTCCTCGAGCGTCGCGGGCCCGCCCGAGGCCCCGGGCCTCGCCGCCGCCCCCGCGGCCTGCGCGCGCAGTTCGGCGAGCGTGCCGAGCGCGATCAGCCGCCCGCGGTCGAGGACGCCGATCCGGGTCGCGAGCTCCTCGGCGACCGCGAGGCTGTGGGTCGAGAGGAACACCGTGATGCCGTCGGCCGCGAGCCGCGCGAGCAGCCGGCGGAAATCGTGTGCCCCCTGCGGATCGAGCCCGACCATCGGCTCGTCGAGCACGAGGATCCGCGGCTCGTGGATCAGCGCCGCCGCGAGCGCGAGCCGCTGCTTCATCCCGTGGGAGTAGGTCTCGGTCAGCTCGTTCGCGCGCCCGGCGAGCGCGAAGTCGTCGAGCAGGCGCGCCGCGCGATCGCGGCCCTCGGCCTTCGGAATGCCGTAGAGCCCGGCGACGAAGCCGAGCATCTCCGCGCCCGTCAGCTTGTCGTAGAGGTAGGGGTGGTCGGGCAGGTACCCGGTGATCGCCTTCGCCGCCTCGGCCTCGGTGCGGACGTCGTGGCCGCCGAGGAGCACGGTGCCCGCGCTCGGCTCGGTGAGCCCCATCATCATGCGGATCGTCGTGGTCTTGCCCGCGCCGTTGCGGCCGAGGAAGCCGAAGACGCATCCCGGCTCGATCTCGAGCGAGAGCCCGTCGACGGCCGCCATCGTGCCGAAGTCCTTGCGCAGTTCCCGGATCGAGATCATCGGGTTCCTCCCGCCGGCGAGAAGTCGAGCCGTCCGATGATGCGCGCGAGCTCGCCGTGACGCTCGGGCCCGCCCTCGACCAGCTTCACGTGGGTCGCGTCCGTCGGCATCTGCCGGAACACCGCGTCCGCCGAGACCCAGGAGCCGAGCCAGAACTCGGTCCAGGCGTGGTAGAGAAAGGCGCCGTCGGCGTACATGGCGCCGGCCGCGACGCGCGACGGGATGCCGGCCGCGCGGCCGAGCGCGGCGAGCAGGACGGCGTGCTCGTTGCAGTCGCCGC
>JAGWVP010000205.1 GCA_018970825.1 bacterium
TGGAGCCCGAAGCCGATGCCGAGACCGAAGGCGCCGGCGAGCACCGTGAAGCGGTTGAGATCGAGCCCGAGCGCTCCCAGCGCGAGGACGAACCCCGTGCCGAGGATCGCGTAGTGCAGCACGGTCGAGATCGCGAAGGGGATGCCGCGCGGCAGCTCCCAGTGCGGGTAGACCTCTTCCTCGAGAACGAAGCGCAGGAACCGCGACGCGATCGTCGCGAGCCAGATCGTGAGCCCGAACGCGATCAGGTCGCCGAGACCGACGCTCAGGTTCTCCGTGCCGATCCGGGTCGCGAGCACGTCCTTCACCGTCTCGAGAACGATGTGCCCGACGGCGAGGCTGCGCAGCACCGCGAAGGCCCACGCGGCGATCGCGAGCCATTCGATCGCGTACCGGAGTCGACTCTCGACGAGCGCCCGATGCTGGACGACGGCCTTCATCGTCCCGATCGGCGGCACCCGCAGCAGCACGCCGACCATGGCGTCGAGGATCCGTGCGACGAGCCCGAAGACGACCCCCAGCGCGACCGTCGAGAGGACGGCGCTGCCCAGCAGCCGCGCGAGCTCCATCCAGCCCGCGACCGCAGTGATCAGCGCTGCAGCGGAAGCGGCGAGCGCCAGCATGGCGAGTTCTCGCACGCGCGGCACGCCGAGGGCCTTGCGCCAACGGTCCATTCGTCCGGATCGACCGAACGCGAACGCACCGAGGCAGGCCGAAGCGAACACCAGCTCCGCGATCAGCCACAGCCGCTCCACCTCCGGTACCGCGAGCAGCGAGCCCCGCACGAGGTCGACCAGGAGGAACCCGATGAAGCCTGCGATCAGCGGCCCGAGGCCCGGGGGAGACAAGGACATCAGGAGACGGGCGGCAGCCGGCAACACGAGGAGCATCGTCCCCTGGTCGAGCAGCTCCGGGATCTGCCCGCTGCCGGCGCGCAGTCGGATCGCCACCAGGACGAGTACGATCGCGGCAGCCCACGGAGTCCGGAGCACCCGCGCGGAGATCTCCTCGTTCGCGACGTCGCCTGCCGCTTCGCCGTCGCTTTCGGAGCCGGACTCGCCTCCTTCCCGGATCGCCTCCCACCTGCGACCCGCTGCGCCGAGCAGCAGCGCGGTCCCCAGCAGCACCATCGTCGCAGCCAGCACGCGCCCTCGGTTCTCCGACAGCCACGCGCCCGCCTCGCCGAACTTGTAGCGGACCAGGTCGCGGATCTCGCCGAGCATCTCGCCGGCACTCGGCAGCCGGCCCACGTTCCACAGCGGAGGGCTGTCGCGCTCGAGCGTGCGACCGACGCGTGCGAGCCGCGCCGCTCCCAGCTCCGCGAGGATCTTGTCGGTCGGCCCGACCTCGGCTGCGACCTTGCTCTGCAGGATCAGCGTCTGCTTGCGCTCCGCGCCGAGCTTGTCCTGCAGCTGCCGGATCGACTCGACCGTCGCGTCGATGCGCTTCAGCAGCTCGGGCGGAGCTTGCGACGCAGCCGCCTCGGCGCGCGACGCAGCCCACAGGTCGCGCTGCGCCGAGAGCTCCTGCAGCGCCGACTCGAGCTCGACCGCGCGTTTCGTGAGCTCCTTGCTCCAGCCGGCGAGCTCGTCGCGGATCCCCTGCCAGGTCGCGTTCAGGTACTCGATGACGCGCGGCGGCGCGCCCTGCGCGAGCAGGCGCTCGGGGTCATCCTTGCGGTCCTCGACCGCGCGCGTGAACTCGGGCAGTCCCTTCTCGACGGCCGCGACCAGGGGCGGCGTCGGCACGATGCGCTCGATCCGCCGCAGGAGCGCGTCGGTCTCCTCGATCCGCGCCGTGATCTCCGGCACCGCCACGACCGGGAGCGGCGTCGCCGTCGGCTCGGGCGAGACCGTCGAGGCAGGCTCGGCCTGCGCCATCACCACCGCCGGCTCGACGGCCTGAAAAGCGATCCACGCGAGCAGGGCGAAGGCCGCAGGCCGGCGACGGACCGTCATCGACACGACGGTATCAGCCCCCCGCGCGCCCGCGCCAACCCTCAGTCCCTCATCCGCGCCTCGAACACCCTTTGCCGCCGCCCCGACCGATCCAGCGCCTTGAACAGGAACCCCCGGAACATCATCACCCAGCAAAGCAGCGCACTCGCGACGACCGGCGCCGCCCACCGCGCGACGCCACCTTTCTCCGGCAGCACGCTCTCGACCAGGTTCGTCAGCAGCCCGAGTGCGCTCGACGGCCCCATCTCCGTCATCGCCACCACGCCCATCGGAAGCCCGACCAGGAAGAACGGCGCCAGCATCGCCGCGAGCGGCACGAGCCACTCGACCGAGTTCTCCCGCATGAATTGGACCGCGTCGTCGATCAGCGCGACGCCCTCGCGCCGCCCCTGGTAGACGAGCTCCGGGAGCGGGTTGCACACGAGGAAGACGAGCGCGTCGATCGCGAGAGCGACCCAGAGCATCGACGGGTTCTGGCTCGTGATGAGCGTCAGCAGGAACTGGATCACATAGAAGATGAAGAACAGCCCGACGACGCTGCCGAGGTAGCGGCCGAAGCTCTCGGCGAGCTCCGACGGCTGCACACGCTCCTTGCCGACGGCGCCCTCCAGGATCGACAGGAACGCGCTCGTCGCGGCCGCGACCGCGAAGTAGACGAGCAGCCCGCCCGCCATGCCGAGCCCGCCCGCGACCCGGGCGAACATTCCGACCAGCACCGAGAATGCCGGCAGGAGCACGATCACCCAGGCGTTGCGGGCGAGCGCGCGCGAGGCGTCGACGGCCGCCGCGCGGTACATGTGGAGCGTCGCGCGGACGAGCAGCGGGAGGTCGTTCAAGCGAGCCGCCGTTCAGGCGCCGAGCTGCCGGGTCAGGTCGCGCGCCAGGTTCTTCTGGTGGGATTCCAGCGTCCCGCCGCCGATCTCGAGCAGCTTCGCGTCGCGCAGCAGGCGCTCGACCTGGAACTCCGTGCAGTAGCCCCAGCCGCCCAGCACCTGCATCGCGGCATCGGCGACCTCCTTGCCGACCGGGGCCGCGAAGAGCTTCGCCGCGTCGGTGCCGACCCGGTTGCGCCGGTCGGGGCCGACGCCACGCGCGACCGAGTAGATCAGGCAGCGCGCCGCCTCGGTCTTCGCGTAGGCCTCGGCGAGGTAGCGCTGGATCTGGCCGAACTCGGCGATCGGCTTGCCGAAGGCGTGGCGGTCGACGCTGTAGCGCAGCATGATCTCGATGCACCGGTCGGCGATCCCGAGGCTCATCGCGGCGAGGCAGAGCCGCTCGATCTCGAGGTTGCGCATCATGTGGACGAGGCCCTGTCCCTCGTCGCCCAGCCGGTTCGCGGCCGGCACGATGCAGTCGTCGAACAGGAGCTCGGCCATCGGGGCCGCGCGCATGCCCATCTTCTCGATGTGCGGCCCGGTCCCGAAGCCCTCGAAGCCGCGCTCGACGACGAACGAGGTGATGCGCCCGTCGACCTTCGCGTAGACGAGAAAGCAGTGCGCGTCGGGCGCGTTCGTGATGAAGGTCTTGCGACCGTTCAGGACGTAGGCGTCGCCGCGGCGCACGGCGGTCGTCTGCATGCCGAGCACGTCGGTGCCCGCTCCGGGCTCGGTCATGCCCATCGCGCCGACCCACTCGCCGGTGATGGTCTTCGGCAGGTAGCGGGCCCTCTGTCCCTCGTCGGCCGCCCAGTAGAGGTTGTTCACGAACAGGAGCGCGTGGGCGAGGTAGGCGAGCGTGAAGCCCGGGTCGACCTTCGAGAGCTCGTGGTGGGCGATCACGGATGCGAGCGCGTCGCCGCCCGCGCCGCCGCCGCTCTCGGGTACCGTGAGCCCGAGCAGGCCGAGTTCGCCCGCCCGTCGCACGAGCTTCCGGTCGAGGACGCCGCGTCGGTCGGCCTCCGAGGCGCCCGGCTCGACCTCCTTCCAGGCGAAGCCGCGCACGGTCTCGCGCAGCAGGCGGTGCTCCTCGCTGGGGGCGTCGATGGCGAAGGGGGCGTCGATGCCGTTTCCGGCCGGGTGCGTCGTTCCGTTGGCGTCCACGACCCGGATCGTCGCATGTTCCCGGCAGGATTCCAGTCCGGGGACCCGGGGCCGCGATAGCCGGCCGAGGCCGCCCCGGGGAGGGGGAGAGATGTACGAGACGATCCGGGTCGAGCGCGAGGGGCACCTGGCGTGGCTGGTGCTGAACCGTCCCGACGCGCTGAACGCGATGGACGACCGCCTGATCGCCGAGGTGAGCGACTTCTTCCACCGCCTTCCCGACGACCGCGAGACCCGCGTCGTCGCGATGCGCGGCGAGGGCCGTGCCTTCTGCGCCGGGCTCGACCTGAAGGCCCAGGGCGGCGGCGGGGGCGGCACCGGCGGGGTCGGCGGCTCGGTCGCGGGAGGACTGCGCGCGCAGCGTCGGGTGAGCGAAATCGTGCTGCTCATGCGGCGCGCGCCGCAGCCGATCGTCGCGGCCGTGCACGGGGCCGCCTGCGGAGGCGGGTTCGCGATGGCGCTCGCCGCCGACGTGCGCATCGCGGGCGAGTCGGCGCGCATGAATGCGGCCTTCATCCGCATCGGGCTCTCCGCCTGCGACGTCGGCGTGAGCTACTTTCTGCCGCGCATCGTCGGAGCCTCGGTCGCGAGCGAGCTGCTGCTGACCGGCGACTTCATCGAGGCGAAGCGCGCCGAGGCGACCGGGCTCGTCTCTCGCGTCGTCCCCGACGCCTCGCTGGTCGACGCGACCCGCGAGATGGCGAACCGCATGCTCCGCAACACGCCGCTCGGACTGCGCCTCACCAAGGAGTGCCTCAAGCACTCGATCGACGCAGGCAGCCTCGAGCAGGCGGTCGCGATGGAGGACCGCAACCAGATCCTCGCCGCGCAGTCGGCCGACTTCCGCGAAGGCGTGCTCGCCTTCCTGCAGAAGCGCGACCCGGAGTTCCGCGACGCCTGAGGTCGGAGCCCCGGCTCAGGCGACGACGTCGTCGACCAGCTGCGAGGCCTGCTGCGCCCGCAGCTGCGCCATCTGCCAGCGCCAGTAGGGCGTCGTGCAGATGAGGAGCCGGCCGGGGCCGGTGTAGCTGCGCAGCACGCGCTCTCCGGTCGCGGCCTTGCTCCAGGGCATCCAGCCCGGGAGTTTCGCGCGGTACTGGACGTCCTCGGTGCGCGCGACCACCTGCCCGCCGTCACAGGCGAGGTGCATGCCGTCGGGACTGTCCTCGCCGAGCACGACCTCGGCGACCTCGCCGGGTGCGCAGATCACCGCCTTGCCGGGACCGACGAGCTTCGTCTGGAAGTCGACCAGGCCCCGCCCGGTGCGCAGCGACACCATGACCTTGTTGCGGATGAAGGTCTGCTTCACCCGCTCCTCGCTCGCCCAGTAGGCGCCGCTCTCGACGATCCAAGCCTCGCCTTCGGCGAGGTCGAGCACCTTGAAGCCTCCGAGCGAGGACTCGAGGAACACGAACCCGGTTCCCGTGAACGTCGGCCGGAACACTTCTTCTCCCGAGAGAGAGGCGCGCACCATCCGGATCGGCCCCGGGACGCGCCCCTTCATCTTCACGTCGCCGCGATAATGGGACAGTGCGCCCCGCTCGGCGACGATCGTCTCGTCGCGCAGCGTGACCTTCACCCAGCGGCTGCCCTCGGTGGTCTCGATCTCGAAGTCGGCCATGTGCGTGGTCCTCGCGGCGGTCGAGGCGGCGATGCCCGCCTCGCACGACACGCAAAGCCGTGCCCGACGACTCCCCCGTCGTCAACCGGGGCGGGCTCGTCCCGGCCCCGGGCTCACGCGGGAAAGATCCGGGCGAGCCGCAGGAAGGTGGTCCAGTAGAAGTCGCGCCCGAACCCGACGGCCGGGAACACGACCCCCTGGGAGAGGCCCCCGATCCGGACGCGGCCACGCTCCTCGCCGCTCTCGAGGTCCAGTACGACGACCTCCTCGCCGCGGCGGCGGTAGTCGTTCACCGCGACCTCGCCGGTGCCCGGCCATGCGATCATGTGGCTCGCGCAACCGAACTCCCGCTTCTCCCAGAGCGGTGCGAGCCGGTCCGCGTCGCGGTCGTGGCGCCAGGCCCGGAGCCGGCGGTTCGCCGAGTCGTAGCCCAGCACGATCCGGCGCGACGGCTCGACCAGCGGCGGGTTCGTGATGCTGCCGCCGGGCACGCCGCAGATCTCGACCACCGAGTGGTCGCTCGCGTCGGCGAGCGACACGCGGATCAGCCGGTTCGGGGTCGGC
>JAGWVP010000206.1 GCA_018970825.1 bacterium
CCACCTCGGCGTAGGTCGCGCGGTGAACACCGCGGCCGTCGAAGGTCGCGACCTCGCTGCCCGCGTGGACCGACGCTCCGTGCTCGAGGATCGCGCGGATCCCGAGCGGGAAGTCCTGCATCGTGCTCAGCATGGACCGATCCTTTGGCGCATTCGCCGCGGATCGTCCATCGGGCACGGCGGCGCGCTCGCCCCGGCGAGGCGAACGGGCGTCCGCGACCCGCGCGCCTCCCGGCCGGGCACCGGCCCGTCGTCGCTCCCGCGCGTCAGACCGCGAGGACGA
Source organism: bacterium (assembly GCA_018970825.1). GTDB lineage: Bacteria > Desulfobacterota > Binatia > UBA12015 > UBA12015 > REEB422. Next base: position 284 of record JAGWVP010000206.1, read on the forward strand.
CCTTCCCGAAGTGCTCGCTGCGCGCCACCACGCGGTGGGCCTCGGGGGCCTCCGCGAGCGGCAGCACCCGGTCGACGACCACGCCGAGCCGTCCGGCCTCGAGTGCCTTCCCGAAGCGGGCAAGGAAGGCCGAGACGATCGCGGCCTTCTCCTCGACGGGCCGCGCGCGCAGCGTCGAGCCGATGACCGAGAGGCGCCGCGTGAGCAGCGCCCCGAGCGGGATCGTCGCCTGCGCACCGCCCGTCAGGCCGATGATCACGAGGCGACCGCCGACGGCGAGGCTCGCCATGTTGCGCTCGAAGTAGGAGCCGCCGATCGAGTCGAAGATCACGTCGACGCCGCGTCCACCGGTCAACTCCTGCACGCGGGCGGCGAAGTCCTCGCGGTTGTAGTCGATCGCGGCCTCGGCCCCGAGCTCGACGCAGCGGCGGCACTTCGATTCGCTGCCGGCGGTGACGAAGCAGCGCAGCCCGGCCTCCCGGGCGAGCTGGATCGTCGCGGTGCCCACGCCGCTGCCGCCCCCGTGCACGAGGATCGTTTCGCCGCGGCGAGCGCCGGCGAGCCCGAAGACGTTCGAGTCGGCGGTGAGGTAGACCTCCGGGAACCCGCCGGCCGCGACCAGGTCGAGCGACGCGGGCACGCGCATCACCGAGCCGTGGTGCACGGCGACCTGCTCCGCGTAGCCGCCGCCCGGGAGCAGGGCCATCACCCGGTCGCCCGGTGCGAGGCCGGGCGGCACCTCGCTCCCGACCGAGACGACCTCGCCCGCGCACTCGAGGCCGATCACCTCCGAGGCGCCGGGGGGCGGCGGGTAGAAGCCGCGGCGCTGGAGCAGGTCGGCGCGGTTCACCGCCGTCGAGCGCACCCGGATGAGCACGTCCCGGGGCCCGGGCTTCGGGTCCGGAACCTCGGTGAGACGCATCGCGTCCTCGTCGCCCGGCTTCTCCACCACGATCGCCTTCATCGCTCGCTCCCCCGGGGCGGCCTTTTCTCTTTCCGGCAGGCCGTTTACGCCCCGCGTGCCGCTGGGCTATGGATCCGGAATGCCGAACCCGACTTTCCCTCCTCTTCCGCAATCACCCCCCTCCCCCCTGCGCAACCTCGGCGCGGCGCTGCTCCTCGGCCTCGCGATCGCCTCCGGCTGCGGCGGCGACGACATCGGGCTCGGGCCCGTGTCGCCGACGGCGGAGATCGCACGCGAGCTCGCCGCGAGCGGCTTCGGCGACTCCCTCGGCGTCCAGGCCCCCTACCGCTCCGAGGAGAACCGCGGCTGGACGAACTGGTTCTTCGACCCGGCGCAGGGCCAGGCGATCTGCCTGAACGGCTCCGGCTACGAGGCGTCGACCTACCGCGGCTCGAACGACAACCTGCTCGTCTACCTCGAGGGCGGCGGCGCCTGCTGGGACTACCTCACGTGCTGGGTGATCGGCACGGCGAAGACCAGCGCGAACGGCGCGGTGCCGGCCGGGGCGATCGACCCGAGCGACCCCGCGAGCCCGTTCTACGGCTGGAACGTCGTCTACGCCTCGTACTGCGACGGATCGGTCTTCACCGGCGACGACGTCGCCGACTACGCGGGCAAGCAGACTCCGCACCACGGCCTGTGGAACCTCTCGGGCGCGTTGAACCTCGCGACCGCCAACTTCCCCGCCCCGAAGCGGATCGTCGTCTCGGGCTCGAGCGCCGGGGGCTACGGCACCTTCGCGGGCTACGCCGTGACGCGCGTCGCCTACCCGAACACCCAGATCCTCGTCTTCAACGACTCGGGCCCGGGGCTGCAGAACCCCGACTCGACCTCGGACGTGAACGACCGGCTCGCGAACTGGGACTTCACCAAGCGCATCCCGCCGTCCTGCACGGAATGCTCGAAGCAGTACACCTTCCTGCTCGACTGGACGCTCGATCGCGACCCGCTCGCGCGCGTCGCGATGTACTCCTACCAGGAGGACGGCGTCATCAGCGGCTTCCTCGACCTGACCGGCCCCGCCTACCAGCGACTCCTGCTCGACACGACCGCCGAGGTCCGCGCGCGCCACCCGAAACGCCTGCAGCGCTACTTCCCGTTCGGCCGGGGCCACACGATCCTGATGTCGCCGGGCTACTATACGCTCGCGACCAACGGCGTGCCGCTCGATGGGTGGACGCAGTCCTTCCTCGACGACTCCTCCGGCTGGATCGACGTCGTCGAGTGAGCCCGGGGAACCTCCTCGAGGACCTCCCCGCTCCGTCGGACGGGGAGGTCTTCGAGGCGATCCTCTCCCGGGGCGGACTGCTGCTCGAGCGCATCGTCTCGACGGGACAGGCGACGCCGCCGGGCGAGTGGCTCGAGCAGGATCGGGAGGAGTGGGTGCTCGTCCTGTCGGGACGCGCGCGCCTCCGCTTCGAGGACGAGCCCGCGCCACGCGAGATGCGCCCCGGCGACCACGTCCGCGTGCAGGCCGGCCGAAGGCACCGCGTCGAGTGGACCGACGGTGCGGGGCCGACGGTGTGGCTCGCACTGCACTTCCGCGGCGATCGACCGGAAGCCGCTCCCGCCTGAACGGGCCCGGCGCGGCAGCACGGCGCGGGCGTGCGCTCCGCGTGGTCGACGTCGCGTCGCCCTCAGGTCGCCCGGCGCAGCGTGATCCCGGCCTCGCGCAGGCAGAGCGCGGCCGCGTCCTCGGGCGTGGAGGCGGTGGCGACCGCCTGCAACTCGGGGCGGTCCCGGAAACCGGCACGGGCGAAGAAGCGGTCGGCATCGCCGGCCTTCAGGTCCTCGAACACGGTGATCCGCACCCAGCCGCCGGCGCGACCTTCGAAGTCGAGCACGAACTCCGCCTCGCCGACGACGCGCGCCGCCTCGGTCACCTGGTCGACGAGCGGGATCCGGGACCAGTCCATCAGGCACCTCCGGGCACGGACGAACCGGGGCGCGTCGGCGCGTCGGCACCCGCGGCCGTCCGCGGCGACGGCTGGATGAGCAGGGTCGGCACGCCGCCCGTGCCCGACCGGAGGGTCGCGACGCGCGTCCCGGCCTTGAAGCCGTCGCGCACCGGGCTCGCGTCGAGCCCCGCCGCGACGAGTCGCGCCCGGCAGGCGTCGAGGTCGTGCACCTGCCACGCGAGGCCGTCGATCACGTCGCGCCCGCCCGACTCGGCGCCGTCGATCGGGGCGACGAACTCGAGCGTGACGCCCGCGCTGCGGAAGAAGACCATGCGCAGCCCCCGGCCCGGGAACGAGCGGTCGAGCGCGAGACGCAACCCGAGACCGTCCCGCCACGAGGCGATCGCGCGTGCGGGGTCGGACGTGCGGACGACCACGTGGTCGATCGCGTGCACGCGATCGCGGGCCGTGGCGACGTCGTGCACTCCTTCCGATCCTGCCGGCGACTCCGCCGGGCGGGTCGCGGGCGCGCCGACCACCGCGACCCACTCGAGCGCGACGCCGTGCAGTTCGGACGGCCACGCATCCGGACCGCCGTGGCGGAAGCCGAGGGCCTGCGGGCCGGGATTCCCCGCGCCGATCTCGAGCGCTCCACGGTCGAGCTGGAAGCGGAACCCGCCGCCCGGCCGTTCGACGGGAGTCGCGCCCAGCACGACCGACCAGTCGCGCGCGGCGGCGGCGGGATCGGCGGCCCCGATGCGAACGTGGTCGAAGGCGATCGCGGGGATCTCCATCGACGGCATCGTGGCGGTCCGGGCAGCGCTCGACAAGGCCGGGCCCGGGCGCGACGCTCGGAGCCGTGGCCCCCCGCGTGTCCGTGCTCCTGCCGGCCTACCAGGCCGAGGCGACGCTCGACGCGGCGCTTCGCAGCGTCGAGCGCCAGCGGGCCCGGGATTTCGAGTGCGTCGTCGTCGACGACGGGTCGACCGACGCGACCGCCGCGATCGCCCGCTCCTTCGCCCGGCGCGACCACCGCTTCCGCACCATGTCCGTCGAGCACCGGGGGACCGTCGGCGCGCTCGTCGCCGGAATCGAAGCCTGCCTCGGCGAGATCGTCGTGCGCATGGACGCGGACGACCTCATGCATCGCGACCGGGTCCTCGCCCAGCTCGCGGCCCTCGACGCGGACCCCTCGCTCGCGGCGGTCGGCTGCCACGTGCGGATCTTCCCGCGCGCGACGACGAGCGACGGCATGCGCGACTACGAGCGCTGGCTGAACGGTATGCGCTCGCCGGACGACGTGCGCCGCGACGCGCTGGTCGAGTGCCCGGTCGCACACCCTTCCCTCGCGATCCGCTCGGACGTGCTCCGCGCGCACGGCTACCGCGCCCTCGACTGGCCGGAGGACTGGGACCTCGTGCTGCGCCTGCTCGCCTCGGGGCTCGCGATCGGAGTCGTGCCGCGACGCCTGCTCGCCTGGCGCGACCATCCTGGACGCGAGACCCGCAGCGCCGAGCGCTGCCGGCCCGAGCGTCTCTGCCGGCTGCGGGCCGCGTTCCTCGCCGAGGGCCTGCTCGCGGGCGACGACGCTTACGTGCTGTGGGGTTACGGCCACACGGGGCGCGCGCTCCACCGGGAGCTCGCGGCGCTCGGCAAGCGCCCGGTCGCGATCGTCGAGATGCACCCCGGGCGGCTCGGCAACCGGATCCACGGTGCCCCGGTCGTCCCGCCGGAGGCGATCCCCGGTCTCCCCCGGCACCCGATCGTGGCCTCGGTCGCGGGGCCGGTCGCACGGGGCCTCATCCGGGAGCGGCTCGACGCACTCGGCCTCCGGGAACTGCGGGACTACGCCTGCGCCGCGTGAACCGCGCCGCCCGGGGTCGCGCGCCGCTCGCCGGGAAGGCATGATCCACCGGGCGCCCCGGGGCTCCGTCCGCATGACGATCGACCGACGACTTCGCCGCAACGCCCTCACCGCCGCCGTGCTCGCGCTGTGGGCGGGGATGCTGCTCGAGGTGGCCCGCCGCCAGCGGGCCGCGGCACCGGGCGAGGCGATCCCGCTCGAGGAGACGTCGGGAGACGGCGGGGCGCAGCCGGCCGTCGAGCGCGACGAGTGGTTCGACGTGCGGCACGAGGGCCACAAGGTCGGGTGGGCGCATCGCGTGCTCGAACGCGACCCGGAGTCGGGCTGGCGGATGCGCGAGGACTCGAGCTTCTCGCTCGCGATGCTCGGCGCGCCCCAGACGGTGCGGAGCTCGATCAAGGCCCGCACGGACGACGCCTTCGCCCTGCGCGACTTCGAGTTCGGCATCGTGTCCCCCGCGATGCGCTTCCGGGCGAACGGGAACACCGACGGCAGGCGCCTGCGCGTCGCCTACGGCCCCGAGGGGCGCGAGAGTTCGGCCGAGTTCGATCTCGCCGAGCCGATCCACCTGCCGGCGACGCTGCGGCCGCGCGTGATCGCCGGCCGGCCGGCCCCGGGAACCCGGCTCACCGCGACCGTCTTCAGTCCCCTCACCATGCGCAACGAACCGATGACGATCGCGATCGAAGGGCGCGAGACGATCCCCGGGCGGTCGGGCCCGGTCGAGACCACGCGCATCCTCGAGGAGCACCAGGGCGCGAAGGCGCGTGCCTGGATCGCCGACGACGGCTCCGTCGTGCGCGAGGAGGGCACGCTCGGCTTCGTGATGGAGCGCAGCGACGCCGCGAGCGCGCGCACCGGGATCGAGAAGGACCATCCGCCCGACCTGGCGCTCGAGAGCCGCATCCCGTTCCCGGGCACGATCGCCGATCCGCGCCGCCTCGGGCTGCTCGAGGTGGTCGTCGGCGGGGCCGCCGCGGACCTCGTGCCGTCGTCCCCGCCGCGCCAGGTCCGGGAGGGGAGCCTCCTTCGCGTGACCCGCGAACGCATTCCCGGCTCCGCCCCGACGCGCCCCGTCGTCGACGCGCCCGCCGAGGTCGCGGAACTGCTCGATCCCTCGCCCTTCGTCGAGTCGGACGACCCGGCGATCGTCGGCCTCGCGCGTTC
>JAGWVP010000207.1 GCA_018970825.1 bacterium
GAAGAAGTCGAGTTCCTTCGGGCTCGACATCGAGATCGCGGGATGGAGGTCGAGGTAGTAGTGCAGCGAACTCGTGCCGCACTTCATCGCGCCGACGACGACGAGGTTCGGCAGCGCACCCTCCCGCGGTGCGTTCGCGAGCGTGCCGGCCGAGTCGCCGCGGGAAGTCTCGGCCGCGTGCGGGGGCGTCTTCATTCCACGAGAACTGCCGCACCGGTGGGCATCGATGTCAAGAGAGCCCCCGGCCCGGGGGCCCGCTCGCCGCGAAGCCGGGATCGGGCTAGGCGGAGGTGGCACCCGAGACGGGCGAGGAGGGCGAATCCATGGTGGAGAAGACGATCGACCTGACGGGAACCTCGGCGAATTCGATCGAGGACGCGGTCGCGATCGCGGTCTCGCGCGCGGCCGTGACGATCTCGGGGCTGCGCCGCGCGCGCATCGTCGACACGCAGGCCCTGATCGAGAACGGCCGCATCGCGGCGTGGAAGGTCGACCTCCGCGTGACGTTCGAGATCAAGGATACGCTGCACGAATGAGCGGCCCTCCCGATCGCGGGGACCCGCCGGCCGCGGGGCCTCGGGGAACCGACTCGCTTCCCGGCGGACCCCCCGGTCCCGCGCGGAGTGGAGCCGAGGCGCAGGCGAAGTCGCGCGAGGTGGCTCCCGGCGTCCACCAGGTGTTCCTGCCGCTGCCTTCGAAGCCCTCGATCGTGAACGTGTGGCTGATCGACGGCGGCGGCGAGTGGGCCCTCGTCGACACCGGGACGGCACTCGAGTCGAGTCGGGAGGCGCTGCTCGGAGTCCTCGCCTCCCTCGGCCTCTCCCCTCGCGACCTCGCGAAGGTGATCGGTACCCACCACCACCCCGACCACTTCGGGGCCTCCGAGGACCTGCGCGCGCTCGGGGCCGGCGAGTTCCTGCTCCATGCAGCCGAGCTCGAACGCATCGAGTACGCCCTTTCGGCGGGCTCGGACGACATGGTCCGCCACTCGCGGCGCCATGGCATCCCGATCCCCGACCAGCCGGTCGACGCACCCTCGCCGATGGACGTCTGGTCGCGGGTCTTCCGGCCGACGCGGCGGATCGAACGCTTCCTCGAGGACGGCGACGAGATCCGCATCGGGCGCAGGCGCTTCGAGGTCGTATGGACCCCGGGACACACCCCGGGACACTGTTGCCTGCACGAGCCCACCTCGGGACTGCTGCTCGTCGGCGACCACCTGCTGCCGAAGATCACGCCGCACGTCGGCGTCTACGCGACGGGCCCGCGCAACCCGCTCGGCGACTTCCTCGCCTCCCTCGAGAAGGTCGCAGCGCTCGACGTGGCGCTGGTCTGCCCCGCGCACGGGGGCGTCTACGCCGATCACCGGCACCGGGCACGACAGATCGTCGCGCACCACGAATACCGCATGCGGGAGATGCTCGACACGGTGCGCGCGGGCCCGTGCACGGCACTCGACGTCGCCCGCCGCTCCTTCCATTGGGTGTTCGAGGACGGCGGCGACCGCTTCCAGGCCGGGGCGGCGGTCATGGAGACGATCGCGCACCTGGAATTGCTCGCCTCGCGGGGAGAGATCGAGCGCGACGACGGCGGATCCGTCGTGCGGTGGGAATCCCCGAGGCGCTGATTCGCCTGGTGGCCGGCGGGCGCACCGGAGGGGGAGAGGAGGAACCCCACCGGCACGCCCGCCGACGCGAGCGGCCTCGTTGCAACGAAGGCTGGGGTGCGACTTCGAACTCGTCGGAGGGGGTGGCGTTCGCCCTTTCCTGACCGTCTCTACCGCACCCGCCCTCTTGGACGGGCCGTTCGTCTCTTTATTCGACGGATGCGCGCCGAACTCAAGCCTTTCTTCTGCAGGGACTCACTCGAGCACGCCTTCGACCCGGAGTTCGAGGATTCGTCCCCGTTCGTCGACCTCCATCCGGGCCTGCATCCCGGCTCGAATGGACGCCGCCGAGACCGAGCGTCCGTCGCTGCGGACGTCGCTTCCCTCCGCGAGAACGCCCCTCTGGCCCCCGAGCTCGACGGTCTGGCCGTCGATCCGGGTGATCCGCCCGACGACCGTCCGCGGGGCGTCTTCGAGCGCGAACGAGGACTTCGACAAGGCGGATGCGAGGAGGGTCGCTCCGAGCAGGGAGCGGATTCGGGGCTTTTTCACGCTTCTCTCCCTTTCTTTTCCCTTCCTACCGCCCCGGGCGAGCCCCGTCACCATGCCTGTCGCCAGGAAAGCGGGATCACGTTCTGGCCGACCTGGGGCAGGACGAAGGGCTGGATGGCCACGCCGCCGCTCTTGCTCACGCCGAGGAAGGCCTTGGTCCCGTTCGCGCCGAAGGCCACCCGGAGCCCGGTCGAGAGGCCGCTCCCGATGACCGCCGAGCGGTCCGAGGCGGTGAGGTTCGCCCCGCCCCCGGTTCCGGACCCGGTCCCCCCGGAGGCCCCGCCGCCGAGGTTCGAGCCCGAGGTCCCGGGCAGGTCCCGGGTCGGGCTGCCGGTCAGGGGGTCGACCACGTAGAGGCGGGCCTGTCCCCCGTTCTCGCAGGGCGCACTCGACGGCGTGAAGGTCGTGAAGGCGACGTTGAAGTAGACGGTCGGGGCGGCGAGCACCTTCTCGCCCGTGCCCGGGAGGACGAGGTACCAGCCCCGGGCCGACTGGATGCGGCGGGCGAGCGCGGTCGCCGCCGAGGTCCCGGGCTGGGCGACGTCGCTCGTCACGTTGACGAGCGAACCCTCGACGAGGTCGTTCGTCCCGTCGTCGCGGACCGCGTAGAAGCGCTCCGAGGTCCCGGTCGAGAGCGGGTTGTTCCGGTCCCCGGTGCCGAAGTAGACGGTCACGGAGCCGGCGTTCACCACCGCGTCGGGCGGGTAGTAGACCCGGTGCCCGGGCGTCGAGAAGAGCCGCTGCACCGAGAAGTCGTCGCCGATCCGCCAGAGATTCCCGCCGAGGTCCCCGGCATAGCCGCGGTCGAAGACGCCGTCGCCGTTCACGTCGAAGACCATCGCGTCGCCCGCGATCGGGAAGCTCATGCCGGCGGGTTGGGCGGACCCGACCCGGGCGCCGGTCAGGAGGTTCACCGCGTAGATCGCGCGACCGATGCCGTTCGGGTTCGCGTTGACGACGGTCGCGGGATCGAACCAGAAGTCCGTGCCGCCGCCGAAGATCGCGACGTCGAGCGGCGAGCCGGCGTTCGCGAAGCGAGCGAGCACCGGGGTCGAGGTGGTGTAGCCGAGCTCCCCGAATCCCGTCGTCGCGTTGTTCACTCGCCACAGGAGCTTCGGCGCGTCCTTCGTCGTCACGTCGAGGCCGTAGTAGGCGCGTCCTCCGCGCCCGAGGCCGAAGACCACGACCTTGCGGCCGTCGGCGAGCGTCCGCAACTTCGCCGCGCCGTCGACGAGGAACGGATGGGTGCCGGACTGCCCGGGGCGCAGCAGGTTCAGCTTCGGCAGGACGTCGGGCGGCACGAAGGCCCAGAGTTCCTGGCCGGTGGCGTCGTCGAAGGCGTGCAGCATGCCGTCGTTCGCGCCGGCCAGGACGAGCGCGTTGCCCGCCCCGTAGCTCACGACCAGCGGGGAGGAATGGATGATGTCGCCGAGCAGCCATCCGCGCCGCTCGGCGAGGATGCCGTCGCGGTCCTCGTCGAAGGAGTCGAGCCCGTGCACGTAGTCGATCAGGAGATCCCGGTTCGCGGTCGTCGCGTCGGCGCCGACGAGCCCGAGCGCGGCGGGGGTGAGGGCCGCGTTGGTCTTGGCGAAGGCCTGGGCCGTCGCGGCGAGCGCGAGCCCGCCGAGGTTGCCGGTCGCCGTCCCGGTGTAGGTGTAGATCGCGCGCGCCGCGGTGCGCGCGGCGAGCAATCCGCCGATGCCGCCGTCGGTCACCGACTTGCCCGAGGGCGTCCCCGCCCCGTCCCAGAAGGACTCCGCGGTCTTGAGCAGCGTCCCCTCGGCGTCGGTCGCGTTCCCGGACAGGTTCGTGCAGCTCGACGCACTCGACGCGTTGCAGATCGTGCCGTTTCCGTGGTCGAGGCCGTACTTCTTGATGTTGCCCGCCCATGCGAGCCCGCCGTCGCGCGGGGTGAAGAGCGTCAGGTAGAGCCGGTCGCCCGACTGGGTGCGCGAGGTCGTCGAGACCGGCACGACCGGGGCGACGAACGACTGCGCCTCGGCCTTGATCATGTTGATCGCCGCCCGCAGCGCCACGTCGAGCTCGTCGGGGTCGGTCGCGGACAGGCACTTGCCGCCGCCGTAGCGCTCGGCGGTGCGCCAGAGCAGCGACCCCGCGCCGGGGCTCGTGTCGCCGGCGGCGGGTGCCTGGCAGTAGTCGAAGCCGAAGGAGACGGCGTAGAGGGCGAGCTGCTGGTTCGACGGGTTGCCGAGCGGCTGCAGCCCGCGGATCTTCACCATCGCGTCGTCGAGGTAGTCGGATCCGCAGTTGAAGGCCTGCCCGGTCGCCGCGATCCAGTTCGGGCTCGACGGGTTCTCCTTGCCGTCGGCGTTCAGGTCGCCCGGGTTGCCGACGAAGGACTGGAGCCTCGTGAAGCGGCAGGCGCTCTGGGGCGAGGTGTTGTAGTCCGCCTCGACCTCGGGGATGCCGTCGGTCACCATGAGGACGTAGTTGCGCTGGCAGGTCTGCTGCACCGGGGAGGCGGTGAAGCCCGCCGCCGTCGCCTGCCCGTTGAAGTACTTCCAGGCGTCGACGAGCCGGTGCGCGGTGGGCGTGGCGCCGCCCGCGGAGAGCCCGTTGATGACGCTCGCGAGCGAGGTGCGCGTCGCGGTCGTCATGTCCTGGACCGGGAACTGGTAGACGCCGGAGTTCACCTGCCAGCCGGTCACCCAGGTCGAACTCGCGTAGTTCGCGAGCGCGTAGTCGATGCCCGGCGGGTTGAAGATCTCGAGACCGAAGCGCACGTCGTTCGCCGGGTCGTTCACGACCGAGCTCATCACCGACTTCGCGACCGCGAGCTTGCTCTGGGCCGAACACGCGTTGCCGGTGCCGGTGCACTGCGTGGCCGTCGTGCAGGGCTGGAACGGCGGGAGCGTGCAGTTCTTCGGCGGGTTCGCCTCGAAGTTGAGGCGGCTGCCGCGCTTGCGCCGCGACTCGCGGTCGTCGGTGTCGTCCCCCGAGGGCGGCGGCGAGACGTCGACGAAGCCCGAAGCGCAGGCGCTCGTGTCGAGGTTCCAGCCGGTGGTGGTCGTCCCGCAGGTGCAGCTCGCGGTGACGGTCTTGCAGCGGGTGTAGATCGATCCCGGCGCGTAGGTGCCGGCATAGACGGTGTTCGGGTAGGTGTTGTAGGCCTGCGAGGTCATGCTGCCCGAGTTGTCGAACACGATCAGCACGTTCGGCTTCACCTGGCCCGCGGTGAAGATGTCGATGTCGAGGGCGCGCACGGGGGGCGCGGCGAAGGCCACGCACGCCGCGACCAGCATCGCCGCGAGGCGGACGCCGACGGGCCGGGCCGCCCCGGGGGGCCTCAGCCGCAATCCGGGCACGGCGCCGCCTTCGCCACCCGCATCGACACGGTGCCGGCCGGGTCGATCCCGGCGGCCGCCGTGTTCTTCTTCGCGTCGACCCGGAAGATGTACATCTTGCCGAGTCCCTCGGCCTGCCCGAACTGCGCCGCCCGCACCTGGCCGTCGGCCGTGCGGACGAGCACGTTCCCGGGCAGCGCCCGGTACTCGGCGTAGGTCGAGGTCGCGGAGCCGTCGAGGTCGGCGGTCGTCCCCCGGAGGTTCGTCGTGCGCGACGCCATGTAGGGCACGAAGTTCAGGTCGTCGCCGAGTGCGTAGTGGGCCGTGCCGTCGGCGACGTGGAACGCCGCCCCGCCGTGGGTCGAGAGGGCGCTCGTCACCGTCGTCATCTGCCCGCTCGTCGCCACGGCGAGCGTGAGCGCCGCGAGCACCGCCACGATGCCGAGCGCGACCACCATGATGAGGCCATCCTCGTTGCGGACGCGGTCCATCGGCGTCACCCCGCGTCCCAGCGCATCGCGAGATTGCGCAGGTGGGCCTCGATCGAGACCGACGAGGCGACCTTCGGCCCGTCCACCGAGGGGGCCGCCTGGCGCGCCGCCATCGAGAGGACGACCGACCGCGGATTCGTCCCGGGTGCCGTCGCCTGGGCACCGGCCTGGTCGATGAACGCGAGATCGAACGAGGTCACGTCG
>JAGWVP010000208.1 GCA_018970825.1 bacterium
GCGTGAACGACGGCGATAGGAGGAAGACGAGATGACGACACGAAATCGATTCCGGGGATGGGCGTGGGCGATGACCCTCGCGGCGACGCTTGCCACCGCGACGGTGGCGCACGCGCTGCCCGTGGTGTCCGGCGTGCCTCGGGCCTGCTCGACGGCCACGCTGAAGGGAACCTACCTCTACTCCCTGACCGGCGTCCTCGCAGGGAAGCCCTACGCGGAGAGCGGGCGCGAGACGTTCGACGGTGCGGGTGGCTCGGTGCTGACCTACACGGGGTCCGATGGAAAGACGACGACCACGACCGGCCGCTACGAACTCGATGCCAACTGCGACGGGCAGACCCACTATCCCGACGACACCAACTATCGCATCTACGTGAGCCCCGACGGCAGCCGGGCCACCTACACGCTGGTCCCGTCCTCGAAGGACGCGGATTCGGCGATCGCCGGGTCGGAGATCCGCGTCTCGCGCTGAATGGCACGTCGGTCCGTCGGGGCCGCGGGACTCGCCCCGACGGACCACGACTCGGCAGGGGCCGCGCGGATCGGCCCCGCCCACGGTCGCGATCGTGGAGGCCTTGCGGAGGGCCGGCACGCCGCCGACCAGGGGGGCAGCTGGTCCTCGCTCGCCCCGATCGCCACGACCTGGCCGTCGGGAAGGTCGTCGAATCCGTTTTCGGCCGATCCGGGCAACGGTTGACCACGGGGCGTGTTCACATCCAGCGAGACGTTCGGGCGCGTGGCCCGGCGAGGAGGACCGACATGGACCAAGCCCCTACGATCTCGCGGAGGACGCGTACGACGGCCCCGGTGGCCGGCCGGTGTGCGCACTCGATCCGTCGCCCCGCGCGGCCGACGCGCGCCTTCCTTGCCGCTGCAGCGACCCTGGTGCTCGTCGGGATGAGCCCCGCCCCGGCGCGGGCCGGCTCGTCGTACTGCACCACGACCGGCAACCGGACCTACTGCGACGACGGTCGCGCCTATTACCGCTACGGCAACGACATCGTCTCGAAGGACGGACGTCGCTGGCACGATTTCGGAAGCCACGTCTACGGCCCGGGCAGCGACTGGATCGCGAAGCACGGGAAGGGCCGCTACACGAGCAGCCTCGGATCCGGCCCGGGAGACGAGGCCGCGATCCTTCCGAAGATCCTCGACGACGCGAGGGACGAGGAGAGAGGCGAGGCGGACGGCGAAGGCGACGCCGGCGACGACTGAGCGCCGGCCTCCGCACCCGCCGGTTCAGTCCGCGACGTCGAACGTCCCGAGAGCCGTCCCGTCGCCCGCCGTCGGCGAGAACTCCCGGTTGTCCAGCACGTCCCCGACGCTGAACCAGAGGACGTAGGTGCCGGCAGCCGCCGTGTCGCTCAACTTCAACGCGATCGAGTAGCGCCCGTCCCGCTGGTCGCCGGAAACGAGGTTCGCGACCCCGTAGTCGAGCCACAGGCGTCCCGCGTCGTCGACGAGCCGACCGTTCGGGCCGAAGGCCCAGGGAACGACGTAGGCGACGCCGGTCTCGTCGGTCGCGCGGAAAGTGAACGTGACCGACGAACCCGGCGCGTAGGTCGCGGCGTCGGTCCGGAGTTCCGTGACCGAAGGAACGCTCGCGTCCGTCGAGCCGCCTGCGATCTCGAAACTCGTGCCGTCGGTGAACGCCTGGTTGCCGTAGAGATCGCTCGCGCCGAAGAACAGGGAATAGGTGCCGTTCGGCGTGTTCGCCGGGAGTTCGCAACGAGCCTCGTAGACCCCGGACTTCGCGTCGCCGGAGATCCGGGTGCCCGCGAGGCCGAAGGTGCAGAAGCGAACCCACCCGGAGGCGCCGCCGACGAACGCCGTGGTGACCGGCTGTCCTTCGGCGATCTCGTAGAGACCGGAGAGGTCGGTGACGCGCCAGGTGAAGACGAGGGTCGAGCCCGCAGCGATCGACGCCGGGACGTCCACCTCTCCGATCTCGGGAGCAGTCGTGTCGCGATCGCAGGTGCCCGCGACGCGATCGGAGGGATCCGCCGCGCAGGTGTCGCCGGCCACGCCCGCCGCGATGGCGTCTCGGCCGGCACCGCCGAGGAGGTGGTCCTCCTCCGCCCCTCCCATCAGCGCGTCGCGGCCGTCCTCTCCGAGGAGGACGTCCTCGCCGGTGCCGCCGCCGAGGCGGTCGCGACCGGCGCCGCCCATCAGCATGTCGTCGCCGCCTCCTCCGAAGAGGGTGTCGTTGCCGTCGCCGCCCACGAGCACGTCGTCGCCGCCCCCGCCGACCAGGGTATCGTTGCCGCCGAGCCCGCAGATGACGTCGTCGCCCGCGGTCCCCACCAGGCGGTCGGGCCCCTCGGTGCCGACGATCGTGCAACGTTCGGGGGCCGGGACCGCCGCGTCCGCGGTGCGAGGGGAGAAGACCGTCGCTGCCCCGACGAGGGCGCAGAGGACGGTCGACACCGGCAAGGCGAGACTCGGATTTCTCATACCTCGACGCTACGACGCCGTGGAGGCCTGTCAAAGCAAAAGGTGTGAACCTCGAGCCGACCGCCCCTCGTCACTTCGTCGCAGGGTCCGCCGGGGCGTCATCGGATTCCACGCCGCGCAAGGTATCCTCCAGGGCCGTGGACTCCGATTTCCGCGCCCAGGCGCGCACCGCCGCGCACCGCCGCGCTCGGAGCGGAGCGGCGCCGTTCGGGACGGGCGGGCTCGTCGGACCCACCCCGGTCACCCGCGTCGCGCTGCTCGCAGCCGTCCTCGTGCTCGCCGCGTGGCTGCGCCACGTTCGTCCGCCGGAAGTCGCCGATCTCCTCCCGCGGCCCGACGCGGTCGAGTACGAGGAGGCGGCCCGCAACCTCGCCCGGGGCCGCGGCTACGTGCTCGAGCTCGCGGGCTCGCGCTGGACGCCGCGCTACCCGCCGGGCTTCTCCATGCTGCTCGCCGCATCGACGCCGTTCGCGGGCGACGAGCCGGGCTTCGGCACCCGGGTCGTGCAGGCGGCCGGGCTCGCCACCGTGCTCGCCGCGTGGTGGCTCGCGTCGCGCGCGGCCGGTCCTTGGGCGGGGGCGGTGGCGGCGCTTCTCGTCACCGTCTCCCGACTCCACGTCGGCTGGTCGCGCCTCGTCATGAGCGACGTCCCGTCGTCGGCCGCGTGCGGACTCGTGGCGGCATGGTTCCTCGCCGCCCTCTCGCGACCGGCGCGGACCGGGGAGACGCTCGCGCTCGGCGCCGCGGCGGGGGCGCTCGCGCTCCTGCGTCCGGCGAACCTCCTGCTCGCCGTCTCGATGCTCGCGACGCTCGGACTCCTCGCGCTGCGGACGCGGTTCGACGGGGCGTCGGCCGGGTCGGCGACGGACGTCGAGCGAGGCGACCGCGGTTCGGAGAACGTGACGCGCTGTGCTCGGCTCGCGGCCGGGGTCGCGCTCGGGCTCGTACCGCTCGCGCTCTACCAGTGGAGCCGGTTCGGCTCCCCGCTCGCCTCGGGTTACGACGCGCACCTCGCGCGCGTCGTCCCGTTCTCGCTCGACTACGCGCTCTCGCGGCCCGCGATGCGCGGCACCGAGCCGAATCTCGCCTACTACCTCCGCACGCTCGCCGGCCTCGGCTGGGGCACGCTCTACGCCTGGCCGATCGGCGTGCTCGTGGCCCTCGGCGCGACGGCAGGGCTGCGCTCGGGCCGGCCGACGGCGCGAGCGCTCGTGACGCTTGCCGCGTGCTTCGTCGTCGCGACGCTCGCGCTGCACGCTCCCTTTTTCTGGCAGTGGGACCGCTTCCTGCTGCCGCTGCTGCCGCTCCTCGCTGCCGTCGCGGCCCTCGCCGTCGTCTCGCCGGACTCGCATCGGGCGAGTCGGCCGGGAGTCGCGCTGCTCGCGCTCGGCCTGCTGCTGAACGCGACGCGCGAGGGCGCGATCCGCTCGTCTCCGCTGTCGCAGACGATCGCCGGCGAGGCCGACGAGCTGCGCCTGGTCGAGGGATCGGTCGAGCCCGACGCGGTCGTGGTCATGCGCGCGGACCCGCTGCTCGCGCAGCGGATCCTCGGCTCCCTCGGGGGTTCGGGGAGCGGGACCGGCGCCGGCGCGGGCGTCGGTCGCGGCCGGCGGCTGGTCGGGATCGGGGCCACGGAGCACGAGCCGCACGTGCTCCGGCCACCCGATGGCTCCGCCGCCGGAGGCTGGCTCGAGCGCCCGGTGGTCGCGCCCTTCGATCGCCGCGAGTTCTCGGCACGGATCGCGCGCCTGCTCGGGGAGGGCCGTCCCGTCTACCTCGTCGAGTCCCCCCGCGATCGCGAGGTCGGGTTCGCCGGCGAGCTTCGCGCCGCCGCGCGCGAGGAGTTCTCGGCGACCCCGGTGGCCCGGCACGGCGACTTCGTCCTGCTGCGCCTCGGGCCGGCTCCGGCGGTGGACCGCGAGCCTTCCGCCCGCCCCTGAAGCGCTTTTTCCCGGGCTGGCGCACCGCGTGGAACCGTGACAACCGTCGGGGGTCGCGGCGCCCGGCCGCGCCGCGAACCGTGACCCGCAGGAGTCCATCGTGAACCGAATCGACCGAGGCCGCTCCCGTTTCCTCGCCCCCCTCGTCCTCGCCGCGTGGGCGCTTGCCGCCTGCAGCGACGACTCGGGCAGCAACCTCGCCCCGATCGAACCCCTGCGGGTGATCGAGGGCAGCTTCGCCTCGGACATGCAGGGCTCCTACGTGATGGTGCCCTTCGACGTTCCTGCAGGCACGACGCAGATTCGAGTGAAATACAGCTGGGACCAGCCCGACGCCGCGACCGACGGCTCGAAGCACACGATCGACCTCGGGCTCTGGCAGCCCGGCCCGACCCCCGACCTCTGGGAGGCGCCGCAGTTCCGAGGCTGGGGCGGGTCGAGCCATCCCGACGTGACGATCACCGCGCAGGGCTTCTCGACCGAGGCCGAGTACCTCGCCGAACCCAAGGGCCACGTGCCGGGCCGCACGACGCGCGGCTTCCTGCCCGGGCCGATCCCGGCCGGAAAGTGGGCGGCGGAACTCGGCGTCGCGGCGGTCGTCCCGGTCGAGCAGGGCGACTCCGACGGACGCGTGCGCTGGCGGGTCGAGATCGAACTGTCCTCCGACCCGGCCTTCGCCGCCGAGACCTACGTTCCGACGCCCTACGACGAGACGCCGGCCTCGCGCGAGGGCCGCTGGTACGCGGGCGACATGCACCTCCACGCCGAGCACTCCGCGCTCGGCGACGCGACCATGACCGAGGTCTTCGACTACGCCTTCGGGCCGCTCGGGCCGCAGGGCGCCGGTCTCGATTTCGTGACCCTGACCGACTACGTGACGCCGTCGGCCTGGGGCGAGATCGGCCGCTACCAGGCCGCGCATCCCGGCAAGCTCGTCGTTCGCAGTTCCGAGATCATCACCTACCGGGGACACACGAACAACCACGCGAGCCTCGCGTACGCGGACCATCGCACCGGGCCGGTCGTCGTGCGTCGCGGCGAGGACGACTACGCGCCGATGCGTGCGGCGCGCCCGCCGCGCGAGATCTTCGACGTCGTCCACGCGAACGGGGGCGTCACCCAGATCAACCACCCGACGATCTTCCCGTCCTCGAACCCGAGCTTCCGGCGGCTCTGCCGCGGATGCCCGTGGGACTTCACCGAGGAGGAGACCGACTTCTCGAAGGTGGACGCGATCGAGATCCAGACCGGCCCCGCCGCCCTCGGCGACAGCCCGAACCCGTTCACGCTCACCGCGATCGCGTTCTGGGAGCACGCCCTCGACCAGGGGCACCGGATCGCGGCCGTCGGCGCCTCCGACTCGCACCGCGCCGGCAGGACGGCCGACGCGACCCAGTCGCCGATCGGCAAGCCGACGACGATGGTGTGGGCGCGCGAGCTGTCGGAGACCGGCATCAAGGAGGCGGTGCGCGGCCGTCACACCTGGGTGAAGTTGCTGGGAGGTGCGGGGCCCGACGTCTCGCTCGAAGCCGACGGCGGCGGCCGCCACGCGATCGTGGGCGACGCGATCGAGACCGAGCGCGCGGACTTCGTGGCGCGGGTCTCGGGCGTCCCCGACGACGGCAAGGCCTGGACGCTGGAAATCGTGCGCGACGGCGTCGTCGAGCAAAGCGTGGCGGTCGCGGCGCCGGGCGGCGAGTACCGCTTCTCGGGCGAGGCCCCCTCGCGCTACCGCCTGCAGTTGCTGCGGGGAA
>JAGWVP010000209.1 GCA_018970825.1 bacterium
GCTCGCGTGGTCGGCCGAGACGGAGGGCAGGCCCGAGCGGTTCGGCGACCCGCGCGACGGCACCTCCGCGATCGAGAACGACCACGGGCTCCTCATGCCGGTGTTCGTCTACCCGATGTTCGAGAACGCGATCCGCGCGAGCCGCGGCCGCTCGATCGCCGACCACCAGGCCCACGTCGCGCGGCTGTGCAGCCGGCTCTCCGAGGTCGCGGCCGGGAACGAACACGCGTGGTTCCGCGAGCGCCGCTCGCCCGGGGAGATCGCGACCCCGGGGCCCGACAACCGGATGATCGCGTTTCCCTACACGAAGCGGATGAACTCGATCCTCGAAGTCGACCAGGGATCCGCCGTGCTGATCGCGTCGCGGCGACGGGCAAGGGAACTCGGCGTCTCCGAGGACCGCTTCGTCCACCTGCACGGTTCGGCCGACGCGCACGACCTGTGGTTCGTCTCCGAGCGCACGGGCTACGCGCACTCGCCCGCGATCCGCGCCGCCGGCCGGCGCGCGCTCGAGCGTGCCGGCTGCGGCATCGGCGACGTCGACCTGCTCGACCTCTACAGTTGCTTCCCGTGCGCGGTCGAGCTCGCGTGCGATGCCCTCGGGATCCCCGACGACGATCCGCGGCCGCTCACGGTGACCGGCGGACTCGCCTGCTTCGGCGGCCCCGGCAACGCGTACTCGCTGAACGCGATCGCCGAGATGACCGACCGCCTGCGCGCCGCACCCGGAAAGCGCGGGCTCGTGACCGGGCTCGGCTGGTACGTGACCAAGCACTCGGTCGGCGTGTACGGCACCGACCGGCCCGGGGCGCCCGACGCCTTCGGGCAGGGGACGGACCCTGCGGCGGACGCGGCACTGCAGCACGCGCTCGACGCCGAGCCGCATCCCGACGTCGCGGCCGAGCCCGCGGGCGAGGGGACGATCGAGACCTCGACCGTCGCCTTCGACCGCGACGGTGCGCCGATGCGCGGCATCGTGATCGGGCGCCTCGGCGACGGACGGCGCTTCCTCGCGAACACGCCGGCCGACCGGGACCTGCTCGAGTCGATGTGCACGCGGGAGACCGTCGGCCTGCGCGGGCGCGTGTCCCCGGGATCGCCGAACCTGTTCACCCCGGCCTGATCCGGGCGACGCGCCTCAGAAGTCCGCGTACTCGTCGGCGAACAGCCCGGGCGCGCCACCGGTGTGCCAGAACACGACGGTTCCCCGGACGCGGCCTTCTCGCGCCGCGGCGACGAGTCCCGCCATCGCCTTGCCGGTGTAGACCGGGTCGAGGATCAGCCCCTCGGTGCGCGCGGCGAGCCGCACGGCCTCGCGGGCCTCCCCGGTGATGGAACCGTAGTGCGGGCCGCAGTGGTCGACGACCAGCACCTCGCCCCCGGGGGCCGGACGGCCCCCGAGCGCCGCGGTCTCCGCGGCGAGCGCCGCAATCGTCTGCACGAGCGGAAGCGGCGGCCGCGACACGTCCACGCCGAGGACGCGCACGCCCGCGGGCAGCCCCGCGAGAAGCCCGGCGTGGGTTCCGCCCGTGCCGTCGGCGACCACGATCCAGTCGGGCGGGCCCGACATCTGCTCGAGCAGTTCCCCGGCCGCGTGCAGGTAGGCGAGCGCACCGACCGGGGTCGAGCCCCCGATCGGCATCGCGTAGGCCCGAGAGCCGAGATCGGCCGCCACGTCGTTCGTGCGCCGGAGGATGTCGAGCCAGTTCTCGCTGCCGGCGAAATGGACGCGAGCACCGAGGAGACGGTCGAGCAGGAGGTTGCCCGACCAGCGCGAGGGCTCGTTGCCGCCGAGCACGAGCTCGCAGTGGAGCCCCGCGACCGCGGCGGCCGCGGCCGTCATGCGCGCGAAGTTCGACTGTGCACCGCCCGCCGCGACGAGCGTGTCGCAGCCCCGGCGGATCGCGTCCTCGACCAGGAGCGCGAGCTTGCGGGCCTTGTTGCCGCCGAGGGCGAGCCCGGTCTGGTCGTCGCGCTTGACGAGCACGCGCACGCCGAGCGCCTCGGACAGCCGCTCGGCTTCGTGGAGCGGCGTCGGCCCGAAGGCGATCGGCGCGTGGCCGGGCGCGCGATACGGGACGGGGTTCTCGTTCATGGGCGGACGGTCTCCGTCGTCGGGTCGATGCGTCGTCGACGGCCGGTGCCGAGACGGGCCGCGACCGTCACCGGCTCGACGACGCGACGGCCGCACCGGGAAGCGGCTCGACCGGCGCCTTCGCCGAGCGCTCGTAGATCTCGATCGCCTCGGGCAGCCAGCGCTGGATGTCGGACTGGCGGGTCTCGTGGCCCGGGTGGGTCGAGAGGAAGTCCGAGGTCTTCTTGCCGCCCGCCTGCGACATGCGCTGCCAGAAGTCGAGCGCCTCTCGCGGGTCGTAGCCGGCCTTCGCCATCAGGAGGAGGCCGATGTGGTCGGCCTCGGACTCCTGGGTGCGGCTCCAGGGCAGCAGCACGCCGACCTGTGTCCCGAGCCCGTAGACGGCCATCGCCGCCTGCGCGCTGCCCGGGCTCTGCGTCGCGACGGCCGCGCCGAGGATCGCGCCGCCCGTCTTCGCGAGCATGCTCTGGCTCGCGCGCTCGGCACCGTGGCGGGCGAGCGCGTGCGCGACCTCGTGCCCCATCACGACGGCGAGCCCCGACGTGGTCTTCGCGATGGGAAAGAGGCCCGTGTAGACGGCGACCTTGCCGCCGGGGAGCGCGAACGCGTTGGGCGTCTTCGGGTCGTCGATGACGACGAACTCCCAGCGATAGTCCGGACGGTCCGCGACCGCGGCGATGCGCCGGCCGACGTCGGCCACCGCGCCGGACACGGTCGGCTTCGCGACGATCGAGCTCTCCTTCTTCACCTGCTGGAAGGCCGTCGCGCCGAGCTTCATCTCCTGCTCGGGGGAGATCAGCATGATTTGGCTGCGCTTCGTGTAGGGCGTGGTCGTGCAGCCGACGAGGGCCGCCGCCGCGACGCACGTCGCCCAGCACCGGCCGTGCGGGAACCGGATGCGCATGCCGTGGAGGATCGCGAAGGGCTCGCCCGGCGTCAAAGGGCCCTCGCTGCGCGCGCATCCCTCGGCGTCGCGAAGACCTCCTCGAGCGGTCCCTCGAGGCGCAGCGCCCAGTAGTCGCGCAGCGGCACGAACAGCGGCCCCAGCCGGAACACCTCCCAGCCCAGCAGCAGGCTCATGTCGCCCTCGTTCACCGCGACGAGCGGGGTCCAGCCGAGGTTCTCGCCGAAGGGGTTGCCGACGCGCCCGTAGTCGAGGAAGTGCGGGCCCTGCCAGCCGCGCGGGAAGCGCTCGCCGACGGCGCTCCTGAGCTCGTAGTGGGCGAAGTGCCAGGTGGCGCCGCCGCGCCTCTTCGGCACGCGAGGTCCGTCGATGCCCTGCTGCTCCATGCGGACGTTCCAGCCGCGCACCGCGCCGGTCGCGGGATCGCGGTGGAAGGTCTTGCGGAAGGTCTTCCACAGGATCCGGTTCACCCACGGCGGCAGGCTGAGATCGATCCCCTGGTACTGGTGGCCGGCGAGCGCGTCGGGGTCGAGCGGGTGCGCGCGGTCGATGATCGCGTGGAGCTCGTGGCGGTCCATGCGGAGGAGGTCGTCGAGACCGATGCGCCGGTCGGGAGACGCGACCGCCGTCCGCGAGACGCTCGACGACGCCCCCGGCGACGTGGACGAGGTCGGCGACGTCGTCGGGGTCGCGGCCGCGGACGCTCCCGCGTCCGACCGGTTCGAGGCTTCGCTCATGTCGTTCCTCCTCGGGGCGGGCGCACCCGCCGACGGCGCGTCGGCCGCGAGCACGCGCCGCGCGCACAGGGTCGCCATCGCCATGATCGGCACCTGCGGGTTCACGCCCAGGTTGGTCGGGAACACGCTCGAGTCCGCGACCCAGAGCCCGTCGACCGCGTGGTGGCGGAAGTCCGGCCGCACGACGCTCGTCGCGGCGTCGCCGCCCATGCGGCACGTTCCGAACAAGTGGGTCGCGGCACCGGTGAAGGCAGACGGCGCGTCGGGGCCGCTCTCCTCGAGTTCGCGCAGGCGCGCGGGCGACGACACTCGCGCGTCGAACCCGCGCACGCCGGGGATCAGCTCCTCGGCTCCGGCCGCGAGCATCATGTCGCCCATCACGCGAAGCCCGCGGCGGAAGCGGCGGACGTCGGCGGGCGTCGGCGACCAGGTGACGACGGTGCGGCCGAGCACCGATCGCACGCGACCCTGGCCCTCCGCCCGCACGGCCACGCCCCAGTCGAGCCAGTGCGCCATGTCGGCGACGCCGCGCGCGAGCTCGCTGCCCGCACCGTCGAGCCGGGCCGCGAGCACGGAGAGGTCGAAGCCCAGGACCTCGAACTTGAGCCGCTCGTGGCGGAGCCCGGTCACCTCGTGGCCCTGGGTCGCGCCCTCCCACATCCGCACCGGCTCGCGGAAGCGGCCGAGCAGCGAGACGCCCGGGTGGCACTGCAGGTGGCGGCCGACGGGCCCGTGCCCGATTCCGCTCTTCTGCAGGAGGAGCGGGGTCTGGATCGCGCTCGCCGCGAGCACGACGCCGAGCCGCGCACGAAGCCGCACGATCGCACCGCCCTCCGCACGCGCGACGACCTCGTTCGCACGCCGCCCGCGGCGCAGCACGCGCAGCACCTCCGTGCGGCTCAGAACGACCGCGCCCGCCTCCATCGCGTCGGCGAGCAGCGTCGCGTCGACCGACTGCTTCGCACCGACCGGGCAGCCCTGCAGGCAGCGGCCGCTGCCCCGACAGCCGATCTCGTTGCGCCGGATCGGGCGGTGCTCGAGGCCGAGCGCGTCGGCGCCTCTGGCCATGAGCAGGTTCTTGCGGCCCGCGACCTCGGGCGAGGTCGGGCGAACGCCGATGCGATGCTCGACGAGATCGGTCGCGGTCTCGAGCTCGTCCCAGGGCAGCGCGTCGCGCAGCGCCGGGTCGGCCGCGCACCAGTCCTCCCAGCGGTCGCGCGGCATGCGCCAGCAGATCGCGCCGTTCACCGGGGAGCTGCCGCCGACCATGCGGCCCTGCAGGAACGGGATCGGCCCCTTGCCCCAGGCGACCGAGGTGCCCATGTCGCGGTAGAGGGAGACGAACGCCTCGAAGCCCGACAGCGGGAACTCGTCGGGGCGCACCCACGGGCCCTCCTCGACGACGACGACGCTGGCGCCGGCCCGGGCGAGTTCCCGCGCGACCGCCGAGCCGGCGGGGCCGCTGCCGACGACCACGACGTCGGCCGTGCGCTCGTGGTCGGCACGCAGCGAGCCGCCGTCGACGTGGTTCGGCGAGGCGACGGGGTCGGTCACGACGACGGCGCCCGCCGGGCGTCGGCCTCCGTGGAGGCCGTCGATGCGGCGCCTTCCGCGGATGCGCCGCGAGGCGACTCCGGCCCGGGCGCCTGCGGGCCGCGCGCCGCCGCCTGCACCGCCGGGTCGTCGAAGTACGCGAAGCAGGCGACGAGTTTCGCGACCAGCACGAGTTCCGAGAGGACGGGGGCGTGCGCGGCGCGACGCACGACGTCGTCGCGCTCGGCCGCGTCGAGTCCCGCGAGCGTGCCGCGGTGGCCGAGCAGGCGCGGCGCGAGCCCCGCGAGCACGGCGGTCGCGAGCCGGAAGCCCGCGCGCAGGTGGAGCGGCGCGGTGCGGTCGAAGCGGGGCCAGAACGCACGGCGGTCGACCTCGGCCATCGCGGGAAGCCCGCCGCCGGGTGCGGGCAGCAGCGCGTCGAGCAGGGCGTCGCGCCAGCGTCGCTCGATGGGGAGGGGCATGGGCTGGACGGCTATCGCATCGGCGATGCGGCACGAAGGGGGCGCATCGCCTCTGGATCGCTCAGGCCGAGGTTCCGTTCCGCTCGAAGGCACGGCCGACGAGGTCGATGACCTCGAGGACTCCTTCGAGGGCCTTCTCGGCATCTCCGACCTCGTAGTAGTCGAGCGGCACGACGTCCTCGTCCCCGTAGAAGGAGAGTTCGCGGTCCCGACGAAGAGCCTTCGATACCCTCTCGATGCGCTCGATCTCTTTCGAGTCGAGAAGTCGCCCCTCGACGGCGGGCTCTCGGAGCAGCCGAGAGACGTCGTGAGCCCTCGGATACGAAAGCCCGACCAGCTTCAGGAGCGACTTGATCGCGAGCTCGACCGTCTC
>JAGWVP010000210.1 GCA_018970825.1 bacterium
AGAAGCGCCCCGTCGGGAGCCCCGAGCAGGCGAGCAGCGCGAGCGGCGCCGAGGCACCCGGGATCGGCACGACCCGCACGCCCGCCTCGATCGCCGCGCGCACGAGCCGAAAGCCGGGATCCGCGACGAGCGGCGTGCCGGCGTCGCTCACGATCGCGATCGACTCGCCGCCCAGCAGCCGCTCGACGAGTTCCGGCGCGCGGCGGCTCTCGACCGCGTCGTAGTACGACACGAGCGGCTTCTTCAGCCCCAGGTGGTCGAGGAGAATCCGCGTCCGACGCGTGTCCTCGGCCGCGACGAGGTCGGCCTCGCCGAGCACGCGGACCGCGCGCAGCGTCAGGTCGTCGAGGTTCCCGATCGGGGTCGCGACGACCCAGAGGGTGCCTGCGCCGGGCGCGCGGGAGTCCGCCACCTCAGGGCTTGCAGCCGACCGCGTGCACGTCGCCGACGACGGTACCCACGTAGAGGCGGCCGTCGTCGATCGTCGGGGCCGCCCAGATGCCCGCGTCGAAGTCGCGCACCCAGATCTCGGAGCCGGTCGCGCCGTCGAGGGCGTACAGGCGGTTCGAGATCGCGACGTAGACGCGCCCGGACGCATCGACGACCGGCGGCAGGTTGCGGAAGCGGCCCTTCACCGTCTCCTTCTTCCACTTGAGCGTTCCGTCGGTGCCGACCGCGTAGAAGGTGCTGTTCCGGGCCCGGGTCGCCCCGAAGTAGAGGGTGCCGGTGGCCGGGTCGAGCGCCGGCGGGGCGTAGAGCGAGCGGTTGTCGGGACGCGTGTCGAAGAGGAGCTTCGAGGTGGCGGTGGGCGCCCCGGTACCGGGGTCCGTCCCCTCGGTGATCTCCCAGACGCCGTCGTCGAAGCCCACGTAGATGCGTCCGGTCACGGGGTTCACGACCGGCGTGTAGTTCGAGCCCCGCATGTTGTTGCGGCGCGAGTCGAGCTGCAGGCGCCAGCGGTCGGCGCCGGTCGAAGCGTCGTAGGAGGCGACGAACGAGCCGTTCATGGTGACGTAGAGACGGGTCTCGTCGGCGGAGATGGCAGGCGAGACGTTCTTCAGCCCGCCGCCGATCTGGACCTGGTTGGCCATGCCGCCGGCGAGCGGGTTGCGGCACCACTTCACCTGCTCGGTCGAACCGGGGCACATGGCGAAGAGAGATCCCGCCCCGAGCGAGTCGGAGCCCATGTAGACGACGCCGTCCGAGCGGATCGTCGGCTGCGTCGTCACGTCGCCGTCGCTGCAGACCTTCTTGCGCCAGAGCACCGGGGGGACCACGTTCGGCTGCGACGGGATGCCGATCGCCCAGAGGTCGTTGTCGCGCGTCCCGATGTACGCGGTCGAGTCGGCGGAGATGGCCGGAGCGGAGTAGTCGGGGAGCTTGCCGACGTCGGTCGTGTCGCACCAGTTCACGGCACCGGCCGACGGCTCGATCGAGCAGACCGGGTACTTGGCCGAGGCGACGTAGACCGTGTCCGCCCCGCCGCCGGGGGACGGTCCGGTCGCCATCTGGCTCAGGATCTTGCCCACGATCTTGCGGACCCAGAGATCCTCCCCGCAGACCGGGCCCTGGTTCGGGCTCTTCCCGGTGTGCTGGGCGTTCTGCTGGAACATCGGCCAGGTGGACGCGGCCGGGCCCGCCACGGGAACCGCGGGGCAGTTCGGATTCGCGCCCCAGCAGAGGTCGTCGTTGAGCGGGCCGGCACAGCGCTCGGCGGCCCG
Source organism: bacterium (assembly GCA_018970825.1). Lineage (GTDB taxonomy): Bacteria > Desulfobacterota > Binatia > UBA12015 > UBA12015 > REEB422. The sequence goes on from JAGWVP010000210.1 coordinate 1,722, forward strand.
GGCCGGACCCGCGTGCAGGGTGATCGCAAGAACCGACGAGAGCAAGAGAAAGGGGGACGACTTCGACACCGGAGGGCTCCTCCACGCCGGGCTGAAGAAGCCGGCCCCCCACCCTCGCCGCCCTGCGCGCGCCGGTCAAGCCTCGAAGCGCGAGGCCCGAGCGACCATCGACCCGACCTCGGCGCCAGCCCCTGCCGGTGGTTCCGTCAGGGGCCGTTGCGGACGGCGCGCACGAGGGCCACCCCGTCCTTCGGGAAGGTCCTGGAAAAGCCCCCGTTGAAAACGACGCCCCAGGCCTCCACCCGGGGATTGCCCTCGAGAGTGGTGGACGACCAGTAGATCGACCCCACGGTGCAACTACAGGCTGCAGGCGCGAGGCCGATGGTCGAGCAGGACGTCGTGCAACCGTAGTTGAACTGGGGCGTCCGGATCGCGGGCCCGACGCGCCCGAAATCGACGAGCGTCTGGAGCTCTACGATCGTCGGGAGCCGCCAGTCGCAGTGGCCGGCGAAGCAGGGCTGCGTGTTGAGCGCCGCGAGAAAGACGCTGAACGCCGTGCCCGTGGCGGAGGTGCCGCCGGCGACCGCCGTCCACGTGTAGGTCTTGTCCTTGTCGTGGATCGACCCGTCGTCGGACTTCTTCTCCCACAAGAGACCGGTCCGCTGATCCTTGACGACGCCGTTGCCGAGGTCGACGAACATCCGCGAGAGGCCTGCAGTGGTGTCGCCCGCAGCTCCCTGGCTGAGGATCTGTCCGGTCCGGAGGGGGCGAGCCTTCGTGGGGCGAGTGGCCACCGCGTCGTCGGCCGCGAGAAGAAGCGCGCCGAGAGCAATGGCGAGGACGAAAGTGAAGGGAACGGGCTTGTCCATGAGTCGGCGCCGATATCCTGAACCAAGGCGAAGGTAGTCTGATTGCGAAGGCCCGAGCAAGAGGTCTCCGCACCCCGGCCGACCCTCTCAGCCGAGGAAGAAGCGCGCCGAGCGGTCGGCGAAGTCCATGAGCGGCGACCACGCGACCCCGAGGACCAGGGTCGCCGCGACCAGCACGCCGAGCAGGATGCCGTTGTGCACGTCCACCGTGACCGCGCCCTCGCCGCCCGTCGGCTGCTCGAGGAACATCGTGCGCACGACCTTCGCGTAGTAGAACAGAGACAGCACGCTGTTCACCACGCCCGCGAGGGCGAGGAAGTACATCTTGCGCTCGACGACCGCCGCGAACAGGTAGAACTTGCCGACGAAGCCCGCGAGCGGCGGCAGGCCCGTGAGCGAGAACAGGAACACCGCCATCGCCGCCGCCGGCCAGGCCCCGCCGCGCCACGCGAGGCCGCGAAAGCCGTCGAGATCCTCGCGGCCGGTCGAATTCGCGACCAGCATGACGACGAGGAACGCACCGAGGTTCATCACGTAGTAGACGGCGAGGTAGAAGAGCATCGCTCGCAGCCCGTCGGTCGTGAGCACCACGAGGCCCATCAGGACGTAGCCCGCGTGCGCGATGCTCGAGTAGGCGAGCAGGCGCTTCAGGTTCGACTGCTGGTTCAGCGCCGCGAGGTTGCCGAAGGTCATCGTCAGGACCGACAGCGCGAGCATGAGCTGGTCCCACGAGACCCCGCCCACGAGCTGGTAGGCACCGGCCCCGCCGTCGTGGGCGAGCGCCGTGTAGAAGAAGCGGATGAGCAGCGCGAAGCCGGCGGCCTTCGACCCCACCGCGAGGAAGCCGCTGATCGGGATCGGCGCACCCTCGTAGACGTCGGGCGCCCATGCGTGGAACGGGAACGCGGCGACCTTGTATCCGAGCCCGGCGAGCGTCAGCAGGAGCGCGACGAAGAGCGCGAGCGAGGCGCCCGAGGGCGAACCTGCGAGAGCGTCGTGGATCGCGTGGAAATCGAGGCTGCCGGCGAGCCCGTAGATCCAGCTCATGCCGTAGATCATGGCTCCCGAGGCGACGCCGCCGTAGATCAGGTACTTGAGGGCCGCTTCGCCCGCGCGCCGGCTGCCCTGCTTGTAGCCCGAGAGCACGTAGGAGGTGAGACTCACGAACTCGAGCGACAGGTAGGCCATGAGCAGGTTCGTCGCCGAGCCCATGAACATCATGCCGAGCGCGCTCGCGAGCAGGATGCCCCAGTACTCGCCCTGGTTCGTGCGATGCACCTCCCGGGAGCCGAGCGACATCCAGATCGCGCCGAAGGCCGCGAGCGCGACCAGCAACTTGAAGTAGAGCCCGAAGCCGTCCACCACGACCGAGTTCTCGAAGAGGCTCCGGTCGCCCGCCCAGAGCAGACGGGTGATGAGCACGATGGCGATCGCCATCACCCCGAGCGCGACGTCCCCGAGCCGCTCCTTGTCGTCGACGACGAGGTCGAGCAGGAAGATCGCGACCACGGCGAGTCCGACGAGGATCTCCGGGAGAAGCCAGCCGAGGCTCGAGAGGTTGCCGAGATGAGTCGGCGCGGCCATCGCGGCGCCCATGGATCAGTGGGCCGCGGCGCCGGAGGCCGCCGAGGCGACCGCTCCGGCCGCCTTCCCCGCGGCCAGCACGGTGCCGTTCAGGTGCTGCAGGGAAGTGTCGATGAGGTCGAGGATCGCGTGCGGGTAGACGCCGAGCACGATCACGATAATGCCGAGCGGCACGAGCGTCGCGATCTCGCGCGGGCTGATGTCCGGCAGGTTCAGGTACTTCTCGTTGGGCTTGCCGAGGTAGACCCGCTGCATCGCCCACAGCATGTAGCCCGCGGTGAGCACGACCGCGCTCGCGGCGACCGCCGTCAGCCCGGGGTAGTTGCGCCACCCGCCGAGGAGCACCAGCACCTCGGAAATGAAGGCCGAGAGCCCCGGAAGGCCCATCGCCGCGAAGAAGGCGAGCGCCACCCAGGCCGTGTAGACGGGCATGATCGAGGCGAGACCGCCGAAGCCGTCGATGTTGCGGTGATGGGCCCGGTCGTAGATCACGCCGACCAGGAGGAAGAGCATCGCCGTCACGGTGCCGTGGTTGAACATCTGCAGGACGGCTCCGTCGATGCCCTCCGCCGTGAGCGACGCCATGCCGAACATGACGTAGCCCATGTGGCTGATCGACGAGTAGGCGATGAGCTTCTTCAGGTCCTTCTGCGCCATCGCGCAGAGCGCCCCGTAGACGATGTTCCAGGCGCCGAGCGCCGCGAGCAGCCAGAAGGCGTAGCGCAGCGTTCCCTCCGGCAGGATCGGGAAGTTCACCCGGAGGATGCCGTAGGTGCCCATCTTGAGCAGCACGCCGGCCAGGATGACCGAGATCGCCGTCGGCGCCTCGACGTGGGCGTCGGGAAGCCAGGTGTGGAACGGGAAGGCCGGGATCTTGATCGCGAAGCCGATGAACAGCGCGAGCCACGCGAGCGACTGGAAGGTCGAGGAGTAGGTCGAGCGGGCCTCGGCGAGCTTCAGCATGTCGAAGGTGTGCGGGTCGTTGTGGAAGTACAGCGCCAGCATCGCGATGAGCATCAGGACGCTGCCGACCATCGTGTAGAGGAAGAACTTGATCGCCGCGTACTCGCGCCGAGGGCCGCCCCAGATGCCGATCAGGAAGTACATCGGCAGGAGCATGACTTCCCAGAAGACGAAGAAAAGGAAGAAGTCGAGCGCGCAGAACACGCCCATCATCGCCGCGATGAGCACGAGGAAGAGCGCGAAGTAGGCCTTCGGCGCCTTGTCGATCTCCCAGGAGGCGGCCACGCAGATCGGCGCGATGAGCGCCGTCAGCAGCACCATCGTGACCGAGAGCCCGTCGATGCCGACGAAGTACTCGATGTTGAACGACGGGATCCACGGGATCTTCGTCACGTACTGCATCTGGGCGGTCGTGCGGTCGAAGCCCTGGTAGATCCCGATCGCGAGCAGCAGCGCCGGGATCGTGAAGGCGAGGGCCGTCCACTTGACGAGCGAGTGGTTGTCGCGCGGCAGGCAGAGGATCACTGCCGCCCCGAGCAGCGGCAGGAAGATCATCCAGGTCAGCGGATTCGTCGGCATGGTCCTCTCCGGGCTACAGGAGACGGGCGAACATGACGACGACGACGCCGATCACGATCGCGTAGAGATACGAGTAGATGTGCCCGGTCTGGAGCTCGCGCGCGCGGTTGCCGAGCGCGAGGCTCGTCGAGCCGACCAGGTTGACGAGGCCGTCGACCACCCCTCGGTCGAAGGCGCCCTCGAGGGCCGAGATCTGCCGGACGACCCAGCCGACCCCGTTCACGATCCCGTCGACCACGACCCGGTCGAAGGTCGAAAGCAGGTTCGAGAGCGCGAGCGTTCCGCGAATCACCGTGGCGTCGTAGAGCTCGTCGACCCAGTACTTGTTGTAGACGGCGCGGTAGGGGCCGCCGCTCCA
>JAGWVP010000211.1 GCA_018970825.1 bacterium
CGACCCGATGGACTTCTCCTACACCCCCGAACAGGAGCGCTTCCGCGCCGAGCTGCGCTCGTTCCTCGAGCGGGCGCTGCCGCCCGGCTGGGGCACGCCGGCGTGCCCGCCGCCCGAGACCGACGAGGAGATGCTCGCACTCGACCGCGACTTCCAGAAGAAGCTCGTCGAGGCCGGCTACGCGGGACTGTCGTGGCCGAAGGAGTACGGCGGCCGCGGCGCGAGCCTGATCGAGCAGATCATCTACATCGAGGAGACCGCGCGGGTGAAGGCACCGTTGCCGGTGAACCTCGCCGGGCTCACGATGGCGGGCCCGGTGCTCATCCGCCACGGCACCGACGAGCAGAAGGCGCGCCACCTGCGCCCGATCCTCACCTCCGAGGAGATCTGGTGCCAGGGCTTCTCGGAGCCCGGCGCGGGCTCCGACTTGGCCGCGCTTCGCACAAGTGCCGTGCTCGACGGCGACGACTTCGTCGTGAACGGGCAGAAGGTCTGGACGAGCTGGGGACACTACGCCCGCTGGTGCATGCTGCTCGTACGCACGAACCCGACGGCGCCCAAGCACAAGGGCATCACCTTCCTCGTCGCGGACATGACCTCGCCGGGCGTCACGGTGCGGCCGCTCAAGCAGATCAGCGGCGACGACGACTTCAACGAGGTCTTCTTCGAGAACGTCCGCATCCCCCGGCGCAACGTCATCGGCGAGATCGACGGCGGCTGGAACATCGCGATCACCTGCCTCATGCACGAGCGCGCGACGCTCACCTTCCAGCGCCAGCTGCAGTCGCGCGTCGCCTTCGCCGACATGCTGCCGCGGATCCGCGAGCGCGCCCTGTCCGACCCGGTCCTGCGCCAGAAGCTCGCCCAGCTGCACCTCGAGGGCGAGATCATCCGGCTCACCGCCTACCGCGGGCTCACGCGTCAGCTCCGCGGGCATGCGCCCGGCCCCGAGGGGTCGATCGAGAAGCTCTTCTGGAGCGAGATGTACCAGCGCCAGTTCGAGGTCATGCTCGAGGCGCTCGGTCCCGCGGGCCTCCTCATGCCCGGGTCGCCGCACGCACCCGACGACGGCCGCTGGCCGCACCTCATGCTCTACTCGCGCGGTCGCACGATCGCGGCCGGCACCTCCGAGGTGCAGCGCAACATCATCGCCGACCGCGTGCTCGGGCTGCCGAAGGACTGACCCGGGGCCCCCGGGGGATCGAGCCGTGTCCGCGCCGAGCACGACGTCGCCGCCGATCGCACCCGGGGGAGAAGCGGGTGCGCCGGGGACGGTTCTTCCGTCGCTCGCCCTCGAGACCCTGCAGGGCGAGCCCCTCGCGCCGGCCGTCGGCTCGCCGCGCCTGCTCGTCGCGTGGAAGCGGGACTGCGAGACCTGCGCGCTCGTCCTGCCGGCCCTCGAGCGGGTCTCTCGCCACCTGCACGCGCGCGGGCTCGAGACGATCGGCCTCGCACAGAGCGCGGCCGACGACACGCTCGACGCGATCGGAGATCTCGGCCTGTGCTTCCCCCAGGCGCTCGACCGGGACCTCGTCGCCTCGCTCGCGCTCGCCGTCGAGGTCGTGCCGACGCTCGTGCTCGTCGACGGGGAAGGCCGGGTGGCCGCGCGCACCGAGGGACTCGTCCTGTCCGAGGTCTCGGACCTCCTGCGGCGGGCGTCCGGCCTCTGCGGCGCCGACGCCGACCTCGTGGGGCGCGCGCTCGACTCCTTCCGCCTGCCGGCCCACCGGCCCGGCTGCGCCTCGCGCACCCTCGACCCGGAGTTCGTCCGCGCCCGCGAGGTCGAGCGCGGCCGTGGTCGGCTGCGCGCACGCGCGATCGAGATCGGTGAGCACGAGGACCCGGACGAAGCACTGTTCGCACGCGGCGTGACCGACGGGCTCCCGGTCGTGCACCCGACCGAGGGGCGCGTCCTGCGCATGCTGTCGGGCACGCGGCGAGACCCGCAGGAGATGGTGGCGCTCGTGCCGCCGAATCTCGCCCCCGCGACCGTCGAGAAGATCGCGATCAACGCGGTCATGGCGGGCTGCCTCCCCGAGCACCTGCCGGTCGTGCTGGCCGCCGTCGAGGCCGCCTGCAGCGACGCGTTCAACATGCACGGGGTGCTCGCGACGACCTACCCCGCGGCCCCGCTGCTGGTCGTAAACGGCCCGGTTCGCGCCCGGATCCGGATGAACTCGGGCCTGAACGCCCTCGGGCAGGGGAATCGCGCGAACGCGACGATCGGCCGCGCTCTGAACCTGGTCGTCCGCAACCTCGGCGGCGGTCGTCCGGGCGAGGTCGATCGCGCGACGCTCGGGCAGCCCGGCAAGTTCACCTACTGCCTCGCCGAGAACGAGGAGGAGAACCCCTGGTCGCCGCTCCACGTCGAGCGGGGCTTCGCGCCGGGGGACTCGACGGTCACGCTGTTCGCCGCGGAAGCTCCCCGGGTGATCGTCGACCAGACGAGCCGCACCGCGAGCGGGCTGTGCACCTCGCTCGGGCTCGCGATGCAGAGCGTGGCCCACCCCCGCTGGGGCGGATACGGCGACGTCTTCCTCGTACTCTCACCCGAGCACGTGCACACGATCGCCCGCGACGGCTGGTCGAAGGACGACGTGCGCGCGCGCATCCAGGAGGTGACCTCGCGCCCGCTCTCGGAGCTGCTCGCCGACGACGACTGCCGCGAGGGGGTGCCCGCGAAACTCGCGGCGGGCTCCGACCCGGCGACGGTTCGGCTGTCCAAGTTCCGCGACCCCGCCAAGATCCACGTGGTGGTCGCGGGCGGACCGGCCGGGAAGTTCTCGGCCGTGATCGGGGGCTGGGTGCAGGGGCCGATGGGCTCGGAGATCGTGACGAGGAAGATCGAGGAGCCCACCTGAGGGAGCGAACCCCGCCTCGCGACGTCCCCCCGCGCATGGATCCCTTCGCTCCCGACCATCCGGCGGTGCGGCGGTCCGGTCCCGCCCGGTGGAGCGCGCGCTCCCGCTTGCCGTCGCCCGCGGCGCGGAGCAGGATCCTCGCACCATGACGCGAAGGACCTCGGTCGCAGTGCTGGGAGCCGGGCTCGGCGGCCTCTGCGCGGGCGCGAAACTGCTCGAGGCCGGCTTCGAGGACGTCGTCCTGTTCGAGAAGGCGGACTCCGTCGGCGGCACCTGGCGCGACAACACCTACCCCGGCTGCTGCTGCGACGTCCCGGTCTCGCTCTACCAGTTCTCGTTCGCGCCGAGCCTCGCCTGGAGCCACGTCTTCCCGCGGCACGACGAGATCCGGCGCTACGCCGAGGACGTCGCCGATCGCTTCGGCCTGCGACCCCGCCTGCGCCTCGGCGAGGAAGTCGTGCGTGCCACGTGGGACGACGCGCGCGCGCGCTGGCGGCTCGAGACCGGCCGCGGTGGGGTCCACGAGGCCGAGGTGCTGGTCGCGGCACTCGGCCAGCTGAACCGGCCCTGGTTCCCGGACGTCCCGGGGCGCACGGACTTCGCCGGGCCATCCTTCCACTCCGCGCGCTGGGACCACTCGGTCGACCTCGCGGGCAAGCGCGTCGCGGTGGTCGGCTCGGCCGCGAGCGCGGTCCAGATCGTGCCGGAGGTCGCGAAGGTCGCCTCGCGCCTGCACGTCTTCCAGCGCACGCCCAACTGGGTCATCCCGCGGCTCGACCGGCCGATCACCGACGAGGAGAAGACGCTCGCGCTCACCGCACCGCACGTCGCGATGATGGGTCGCGAGCTCGTCTACCAGAACGCGGACCACCTCTTCTGGCAGGCGTTCTCGTGGACGCCGGAGGGGCGGGCCGCCTACACGAAGATCGCGACGAACCACCTCGAAGAGCAGGTGCCCGACCCGGCGCTGCGCGCGAAGCTGCTGCCCGACTACCCGGTCGGCTGCAAGCGCATCCTGATCTCCGACGACTGGTTCCCGTCGCTGTCGCGCCCGAACGTCGAGCTCGTGACCGACCGCATCGCGCGCGTGGTGCCGACGGGCCTCGAGACGGCCGACGGCACGCTGCGCGAGGTCGATGCGATCGCCTGGGCGACGGGCTTCGAGACGACCGGCTGGCAGTGGTCGGTCGACGTCGTCGGGCGCGACGGGCTCCGGCTGCGCGACGCGTGGGCCGAGTCGCCGAGGGCCTACCTCGGCATCACGGTGGCGCGTTTCCCGAACCTCTTCGTCCTCTACGGGCCGAACACGAACCTCGGCCACAACTCGATCACCTTCATGCTGGAGCGCCAGGTCGAGTACGCGGTGAAGGCCCTCGCGGCGATGGGCGATCGGGGGCTCGCGGCGATCGAGCCCACCGATGCGGCCCAGGACCGCTTCAGCGCGGAGCTCCAGGCGGCACTCGCGAAGACCACCTGGGCCGACCCCGGGTGCCGGTCCTGGTACAAGAACGCGCGCGGCGAGATCACCCAGAACTGGGGCTCGCACACCCGCGACTACGCGGACGCGACGCGAGAGGTGCGCTGGGAGGACTACGCGGTCCGCTGAGTCGGGCCCGGCGGACGAGCCGGCCGTCCGCGCCCCGGAGACGGCGCCGAGGGGCGCGGCACGCCGACCGGGCCGGGGGGGCCTTGCCGGGACGCGCTTGCCAAGCCGCGGCTCCGCGGTCACTCTGCGGTCCATGGTGGAGCGCATCCTCGACCCGACCGACGAGCGCGTCCCGCTCGAGCGCACGCGTGCACCGCGACCGCTCGAGTTCTCGGGCATGATCGGCCTCCTCGACATCGCCAAGCCGCGCGGAGACGTCTTCCTCGCGCGCGTCGAGGAGCGGCTGCGCGAGCGCTTCCCGTCGGTCGCCGTCGCCCGCTTTCGCAAGCCCACCTTCACGAAGCCCGCCCCGGAGGACCTACGCCTCGAGATCGCGAGGAGCTGCACCGCGGTCATCGAGGCGCTCGCCGATTGAGGGTCCTGCGTGTCGTGCAGTGTGCACGACGTCCTCGACCTGGAGTCTCGCGGGGTGCCGGCGGTGTTCGTCGCATCGGATACGTTCGTCGATGCGGCGGAAGCGCAGTCGCGCGCGCTGGGCTTCCCGTCGGCGGCTCGCGTCTTCGTGCCGCACCCGATCCAGGACGCGACCGACGACGAGATGCGGGCGAAGGCCGACGCGGCGATCGACGCGATCCTCTCGGCTCTCTCCGCGACGTCGGGCTGACCTCGGCGTCGGGCTCGCGATCCGCGACGGCGCGCGTCTCGATCGGCGCCGCTTGACCCGCGGCGCGACCGGGGGCGAGGGTGCGTCGCCGCCCCCGTCGGGCGGACTCCCGCCATGAGCGACACGACCCCAGCGATCGGCGCTTCCCCCGGGGACTCCGCGGCCGGTCGGCTCGATGCTGCCCTGCTCGCGGCGGCATTCGTCGCCTCGAGGGTCTTCGTCGACCGCGTGCTCGGGCTGCACTTCGACCCCTCCGCGCTGGTCTGGTGCGTGCAGTTTCTCGACCCGGCCCTGCTGCGCGACGACCTCGCGCGAAGCCTCTGGTGGCTGCACGCGCAGCCACCGCTGTTCAACCTGTTCCTCGGACTCGGCATGAAGGCGTTCTCGGAGACCGGGCCCGGGTTCGGCCTCGTGTTCCGGGCGGCGAGTCTCTCCCTCGTGCTCGCCCTGCACGCGCTGCTGCGGCGCCTCGGGGTGCGCCGCGGACCGGCGCTCGCGACGAGCCTCGTCTTCCTCGCGAGCCCGGCGCTCCTCTACTGCGAGTGCTGGCTCTACTACACGCTGTTCGAGGCCCTGTTCCTCGGCCTCGCCTGCCTCGGCTTCGCGCGGCTGCTCGAGCGACCGACGCCGGGCCGGCTCGCCGGGTTCCTCGCCTGGCCGACGCTGCTCTGCCTGCTGCGCTCGACCTTCCAGCCGGCCTGGCTGCTCGCGGTCGCGGCGGTGCCGATGCTGGCGCTGCCGGAGCTCCGGCGACGAGGCGCGGCCTGGGCGGTCGTCGCGGCGCTCCTGCTCCCGCCGGTCGCCTGGTGCGCGAAGAACGCGTCGGTCTTCGGTTTCTTCGGAAGACGTAGCCGGAGCATGCAGAGGGGCTCGCGGATCCCGGGCGAAGGGGCGGCGGCACCCGCGGGCGAAGCCCGGGTCGCGGGCATGGACGGCGGGCCGT
>JAGWVP010000212.1 GCA_018970825.1 bacterium
GCGCGGCTGGCAGGAACTCGCGTGGTGGATCCTGTCGTGGGGCGGCGACGTCGAGGTGCTCGAGCCGGCCGACCTGCGCGACTACGTCCGCCGCAACGTGCGCGAGGCGGCGGCGCTCTACGCGCGCTGAGCGGTCGGTCGGCCACTGACCGCGGTCGGTCCCCGGGGGGCCGCGCGCGTGCGTGCCGCGCGCGCGCCGCGGGCCCTTCGGTCGGGATGAAATGCGACGCGGTGACTTGTCTCAACCCCGCTCCGGGCACCGACGTGGTGTTCGGGTCGACGGCCCCGCCGAGCGCGGCGAGCGGCAAGATCGTCTTCGCCGGGTTCGACGACGAGGAGAATCCGGCGGTCGGCGGCATCTACCTCGCTCTGCTCGAACCCGACCCGCCGCTCTCGACGCTCGTGCGGATCGGCGATCCCGTTCCAGGCCCCGACGGCGTCGCGTCGGCCGACGATCGCGTCACCCGCTTCGGCGAGGCCCTTTCGTTCGACGGTCGTTTCGTGTCGTTCTGGGGTGCATGGGGCGACGAGACGCGCTCGTTCGTCCTCGACTGCCCCGAGGACGGCAACGCGGACCTGATCGCGTTCTGTCGCGAGCACTACCCGGACGGATTCGAGGCCGTGGTGCCGCTCCACCAGGGGATCTTCGTGCAGGACACCTCGACCGGGCGCACGGTCATGGTCGCCGAGACCGGCGAGCGGTACGCCGACTTCCTGTTCTGGGTGTTCTCCGGACGTCCGCCCGGAGCGGGCGAGGGTGGGGACGAGGGCGGAGACGACTTCGAGCCGCCCCGCTGGCGCGCGTCGTCGTTCGCCGCGGTCGCACCGCTCGGCTCGAGTTCGTTCACGGCCGCGTTCAAGGCGCTTCGTGCGGACGGCGGCCAGGGCGTTTACCTCGCCAGCCCGAGCACGGGGCTCGACCGACCCGTGGCCGCGGCCGAGACGGGAATGTCCGCGGCTTCGATTGACCCGAAGAGCCCGCCCGGCACTCTCGTGACCGTCGTCGGCCTCGAGCGCGAGGGGCTGCGCGGCAACGGCAGCACGACGTACCTCGCGCTCGCGGTCTCGATGGAGACCCCGGCCGGCGAAGAGGAGGCCGTCGGCTGGGCGGGCGTCTACCGGTCGCAGGTTCCCTCGAAGCTGCCGGGTCTCTGAACCCGGCGCGCGTCGACGCATCGAAGCCGATCGGACGGGGGCCGCTCTCCGCGCGGGGGCGGCCCCCGCTCGTCTCGGTCGGGCGTTCCACCCGCGCCGGGCTGGCGCGGTCGGGGAGTGCGTGGCATCTACGGCCTCCGCGAGCGCCGCTTCGGCGCGGAGGAGCGACCCCATGCGACGACTGCACCAGCACCCCCTCTCGACGTACGCGCGCCGCGTGCGCATCGCGCTGCTCGAGAAGAACCTCCCCTGCGAACTGGTCGACGTCGACATGGCCGCGGGCGAGCACAAGAAGCCTGCCTACCTCGCGCTGAACCCCTACGGCCGCGTACCGACCCTCGAGGAGGACGGCTTCGTCCTCTGGGAGTCGACCGCGATCCTCTCCTACCTCGAGGCGACGCACCCGGAGCCGGCGCTCGTCCCGGCCGACGCCCGCGGCCGCGCGCTCGTCGACATGCACATGAAGCTCTGCGACATCCAGCTCGCGCGCCAGACCGGCCTGATCATCTTCCCCAAGCGCTTCCTGCCCCGGGAGCGCTGGGACGAGAAGGCAATGGCGCAGGCGAAGAAGGAGATCGAGCGCCACCTCGAGATCGTCGAGAAGCAGATCTCCGGGCGCGAGTGGATGGTCGGGGACGCGTACTCGCTGGTCGAGGTCTGCTACACGCCGTTCGTGCAGTTCCTGCCGCTCGTGGAGGTCGCACCACCGCCCGGCGTCGCGGCCTGGACGGAGCGCATGCTCTCCCGGCCGAGCGCGGTTGCGACGGTTCCCGCCGTCTAGCGCGGGCCTTTTCCCGGCGCCCTCGCGGCGGGGACGGGGGTTCGCACGACCGCGGCTCCCGCGGGACGGTGGGGGACGTGGCGTTCGCGGGTCGAGAGGCGTGATCCCGCGGGGTGCTTGCGGGGGGCGGGCGCTTCGTGGGAATGCGGCGGGATGCCGACCAAGCAGATCTGCGAGACCGCCATGGAGGCGGTCGCCGACGTCCGTGACGGCGACTCGCTCCTCGTCCACAGCTTCGGGCCGCCGCAGGCGTGGCCGACCGACTGCCTGCTCGCGCTCGCCGAGCGCGGCGTGAAGGACCTGACCGTCGTCTGCAACACGCCGGCGGGCGGGCCGACGTCGCTCAACGTCCTCGCGCCGAAGAAGCAGATCCGGAAGCTCGTCTGCAGCTACGTCGCCTCCCCGACGCTCGTGACCGAGATCTCCGAGCAGGTGAAGGCGGGCGAGATCGAGCTCGAGATGGTGCCGCAGGGAACGCTCATCGAGCGCGTGCGCGCGGGGGGCGCCGGGCTCGCGGGCTTCTACACGCCGACCGGGGTCGGCACCGAGACGGCGAAGGGCAAGGAGGAGCGCGAGTTCGACGGCAAGCGCTACGTCTTCGAGCGCGCGATCCGGGCCGACTGGGCGCTCCTGCAGGCGCACGCCGCGGACCACGCCGGCAATCTCGTCTACCGCCGCGGCATGCGGAACTTCGCGCCGGGCTTCGCGATGGGCGCCCGGCACACGATCGCCGAGGTGAAGGAGATCGTACCGACGGGCTCGATCGACCCGGAACACGTGGTCACGCCGGGGATCTTCGTCGACCGCGTCGTGAAGACGACCACGCACATCGACGTGGGCGTGCTGCGCTTCATCCTCTCGTCGGTCGGCCGCGTGAACAACATGGAGGGCCGCGCGGTGCGCGACGGCGGCCCGACCGGGCTCCCGGCCGATCTCATGGCGATGAAGGCGGCGGCGCTGCTCCGCGACGGCGAGTACGTGAATCTCGGCATCGGGCTGCCGACGCTGGTCTCGAACTACGTCGAGGGCCGCGGCGTCACCCTGCACGCGGAGAACGGGATCCTCGGCTACGGTCCGTTCCCGCCCGAGGGCGAGGAGGACGTCGACCTCTACAACGCGAGCGGACAGCTCGTGACCGCGTTGCCGGAGACCGCCTACTTCGACTCGACGGTCTCCTTCGCGATGGCGCGCAGCGGGCGCGTGTCGACCGTGATCCTGGGCGCGTTTCAGGTCGCCCGCAACGGCGACCTCGCGAACTGGAGCCTGCCGGGCGGCGGCGGGGGAATCGGGGGCGCGATGGACCTCGCGGCCGGCGGTGCGCGCGTGATCGCGATGCTCTACCAGCTCGAGCGCGGCGGACGCTCCAAGCTCGTCGAGAAGCTCGACTACCCGGCCACCGCACTGGGCTGCGTCACCTCGGTCGTGACGGACCTCGCCTGGATCGACGTCGCGGACGGCGACTTCGTCCTGCGCGAGATCGCGCCCGGCGTGACCGCCGACGACGTCAGGGCGGCGACGGCGGCGCCGCTGCGGGTCGCGAGCGACTGCCGGGAGATGCAGTTCGGCTGAGGTCCGCGCAGGCGGGCAGCGTCTCGCGGCGCGACGACTCCGTGCACGCGGACGCGAGGACCGGCTCGACCAGCGCCGCGGCGATCGCGGCCTGCAGCCGCGCGCCCCAGTGGAAGCGCGGCCGGAAGTCTCCGTCGGAGAGCGGCGCCACCGCGGGGCCGAGCCCCACGACCGGCGCCACCTCGCGTGCCGCGGCGACGATCTCGTCGTCCCACGCGTCGCCGGCGGCGAGCCGCATCTCGAGCACCGGTCGCATCGGCAGGTCGGCGACGACGAAGCCGGCTCCGGCCGCGCGCGCTTGAGCCGCGAACCCCCGGACGATCCGGGACGCGACGTCGACCGCCTCGCTCCCGCTCCCGGACGTGGCGAGGTCGGGCATCGGGTCGGCCAGGACGACGGCCGCGACGAGCGACGCGAGCCGGCTGTGTCGCCACCAGGGCCGGGGGTAGCCGACGAGAAAGGCCTCGACCCCGGCGAAGGGGCCCTCGCGCACGGTCGCGAGCGCATCGACGACGCTCCCGGGCGCGAGGGTCGGGCGGTTCACGACCTCGAGTGCGTCGCCGCGCACGACGAACCGCGGTTTCGTGAGCGGGGTCTCGGTGCGAGCGAAGAAGAGGGGACGGAACACGTTCAGGTCGCGCAGCGCATTCTCCGACTGGAGTCCGAGCACGACGACGTCGGGCCGGAAGCGGCGTCCGTGGTCCTGCCAGCGCAGCCACGCCTGGTCGAGCCCGTAGCCGTTCACGCCGAAGTTGAGCACCTCGGCCGGCACGCCGCGCGCGACGAGACCCGCCTCCAGCCGCGCGCCCCACGTCTCGTCGAGCGGCGACTCGTCCCCGAAGGTGAACGAGTCGCCGAAGATCGCGACGCGGAGCACGCCCGGCGCCGGATCCTCCGGGGTCTCGCGGTCGGCGCGCAGTCCGGACGAGTTCGCGCGGTGGAGACCGTCGGCCGAGGTCGCGCCGGGACGCGGCGCCCATCCGGTGCCGGCGTCCCACGCGAGGAACGTCCGCGGCGAGGCGAGGAACGCGTCCAGGTTCCGGCGCGTCGTCTCGACCGGGAGCGGCCGCGGCGGCAGCGGCCGGCCGAACAGGCTGGCGCCGCCGTCCGCGTCGGTGCGGACGACGGCGCGAACGAGCAACTCGGCCAGCGCGAGCGGGACCACGAGCGCCGCCGCGCCGCGGGCGAGCCGCGCGATCACCGTCGCGCCGCGCCGGGGTCGCTCAGAGGCGTCCCGCCGTCAGGTTCCAGGTGATGTCGCCCTTGGCGAGCGTCGCGACCGGCTCGGAGACGAGCTTGCCGTCCTTCCAGCGGTAGAGCCGCAGTTCGTGCTGGTCCTCGGCCGCGACGTAGAGCTCGAGCGAGCCGTCGCCGTCGAGGTCGGCGAGCAGGACCGGGTGCTCGAAGCCCGAGGAGTGCGCGTCGACCTGGGTCGACTCCCAGCTGCCGCCCTTCTTCTGCTGCAGCAGCCAGAGGCCCGACGACAGGCCGCCCGCCACGATGTCGATGCTCCCGTCGCCGTTCACGTCGCCCGCCGCGATCGCGCGCATCTGGCGGTCGGGCACGGTCGCGACCACGCTCGACTCCCAGGCGTCGCCCTTGCGGCGGTACTGCTTGATCGTGACCGGACGCGCGACCGCTCCGTCCTTTGCGATCGCGCCCTCCCAGACGATGAAGAGCTCGGCCTTGCCGTCCTTGTCCGTGTCGGCGACCAGGATCTCCTTCGCGTGGGTGTCTCCCGGGGCGTCGACGACCGAGCGAACCCAGCCCTTGCCCGAGACGTGCGAGTACATGCGGACCTCGCCCGACTGCTCGGCGTCGAGCTTGTTCGGCTTGCTCGGCGTCGCGAAGATCTCGCGCTTGCCGTCGCCGTCGACGTCGCCGATTTCGATCTCGTGCACGAAGGTGTCGGGCTGGCGGTCGATCTCCTCGACCGCCCAGTCCTTCGCGGGGTGGACGATCGCGATCACGCCCTGGTCGTGGGTCGCGACCACGAGGTCGTCCTTCGCGTCCCCGTCGACGTCGGCCGCCTCGACGTCGCGCAGCCGGTCGAACTTGCCGCCGAAGACCGGGTTCCAGCGGACCTTCTCCGTCCACTTCCCGTTCTCGAACTTCCACGTCTTCAGCATCGCCCTGGTGGCGCCGATCGTGAGCAGGCCTCCGTCCCAGGGAAGCGCCTTGTGAAAGACGTTGCTGTCGGGGTCCTCGAGGACGAACGCCTTCCAGCCCTGCGGTCCGCGGCGGAGGATCGTGAGCTTCGCGGGCCCCGGCGCCGGGACGCTCTTGCCGCCGGGCCCCGGCTTGTCGACGAACTGCGCCTGGGCCGCGACGAGCGCGGGGGCGACCGGGCCGGGCAGGGTGTCGCGCCGCGCAGCCGGCAGGGCCGTCGACGCGGGGGCGAGCGGGGCGGCGGGAGCCTTCGTCGCGTCGTCGAGGGCCGAGGACGGCCCCGCGAGGGCGAGAAGAACGAGCAGGATGAGAGCGAGCGGGGTGGGCGCCGTTCGGGTGCTTTC
>JAGWVP010000213.1 GCA_018970825.1 bacterium
GCCCTCGGGCGAGGCGGTGCGCTCCGACGACCCCTGGCTGCGCATGAGCGGAGCCGACGTGTTTCGCATCGCGGTCGAGCACCTGGTCGCGCTCACGCGCGAGGTGCTCTCCGCGGCGGAGCTCGCACCCGCGGACGTCGACCTGCTCGTCCCGCACCAGGCGAATCTCCGCATCGTCCGCTCGATGATCTCGCAACTCGGCGTCGACGAAGCGCGCGTCGCACTGAACCTCGACCGCTGCGGCAACACCTCCGCCGCGTCGATCCCGATCGCGCTCGCCGACGCGCTCGCGGCCGGACGGATCGCGTCGCGTTCGGTCGTCGCGATGAACGCGGTCGGCGGCGGCATCACGGCGGGGGCCCTCGTCGCACGATGGTGACGGGTCGGTCCGAGGAGGGTGCTCCCGGGGCGAACGACGGGCGATGGCGCCCCGCCCGCGGTTCGCGGACGGCGCTCGCGACGGGACTTCTCGCGCTGGTCCTCGCGGTCGCGTTTCCCGACGTGCTGTTCGGCGGGAGGACGCTGTCGACTTCCGCGTGGGTGCCGGGCGTGTTGCCGAGCGGCCCGGTCGGCGCGCGGGTGCCGCCGGGTGCGGTCGCGCCGCGCGACCCCGAGGGCGCGGCGTGGGTCGACGAGCCCGCACCCTACCTCGTCCACGAAGCCCTCGCGGCCGGGCACGCGCCCCTTTGGAACGCGCGCGAGGGCCTCGGGCTCCCCCTGCTCGGGAACCCGAACACGGCGGCGCTCGCGCCGCTGCAGTGGCCGGTCGAGGCCCGGCCCGGGCCGTTCGTCCAGGACCTCGCGTGGCTCGCGCGTGCGCTGGTCCTCGGCATCTTCACCTGGGTCCTCGCGCGGCGCATCGGCTGCGGCACGTTGGGCGCCCTGGTCGCCGCGTGCGCGATCATGCTCTCCGGCCAGACGGTCGAATGGATCGCGCATCACCCGCTGCATACCGATGCGTTCGTGCCGGCAGCGCTCGCGGCGGCCCTCGGACTCCCGGCGAGCGGACGACGCGGGTTCGCGGCGCTCGCCGCGGCGACCGCCGCCGGGTTGCTCGGGGTGAAGCCGCAGAGCGCGATCGTCGCCGGGGCGTGCGGGCTCGCGTGGATCGTCGCCGAGGGCTTCGGGAATCGCCGTCGTGCGGACGCTTCGTCGACAGGCGCGCACGTCGCTTCGCGTCTCGCGGCCTGCGCGGGCGGAGTGACCCTGGGTGCGGTCGCGGCGGCGATCGCGCTCCTCCCGTTCGCGGAGACCTGGCAGCAGGCGAGCGCACTCGCCCGGGCCGGTCGCAGCACCCAGTCGGAGTGGACGCTCCCGCCGTCGTCGGCGATCTCCCTGCTCGGGCGTCTCGCGGCACCGCCGGCGTCGCCCGGCGTCGTCGGGGGCGCGTCGTCTGCGCCGGGGCTTCCCTGGATCGGGGTCGGCGTGACGATGGCGGCGGGCGCGGGACTCGTGCGTGCGCGGCGACGACCGCTCGCCTGGGCTCTCGCCGCAACCTCCGCGGTCCTGCTGCTGCGAATCCTCGGCCTGCTGCCGCTCCCGCTCTCGGGCGTTCCCGTCCTCGGCTCGATCCAGTTCGTGAAGTACTGCTTTCCTCTCTATCTCGGCGTCGCGCTGCTCGCCGGGCTCGCGTTCGAGCCCGCGCGGAGCGACTCCCGGGATCGCGCCGAACGCGCAGGAGGGCGTGGGGCGGTTGCGACCCGGGAATGGCTCGCCGCGATCGCGATCGCGGCCGAGCTCGCCTGGAACTGCCACCGCGAGCGGCCGGACCGCGTGCCTCTCTTCACCCCTGCGCCGTGGGTCGAGGCGCTGCGCGCCCTCGACCGTGCGCGCCCGGGGCGGATCTCGGGTCCGGTCGACCTCGCACCGCCGCTCGTGTCGGCTGCTCTCGGCTTCCGCGACCTGCGCTCGATCGACGTTCTCACGCCGGGCGAGACGTGGCGCTCGACGCACGAGGTCGTGGCGCCGAGTCGCGGTGTCACCTGGGTCACCGCGGACCCCGACCCGCTGCTCGCCGCGACCGCGCCCGGCGCCGCCGCGGCCGATCTCCGATGGATCGTCGCGCGGCGACCGCTGCGCGAATCCGACCTGCCCGGCGCGACCCGCGCGGCGATCGCCGCGCGGCGCCTGCCGGCACTCCTGTCGGACGCGCTGCGCTGGGACGTCGAGTCCGCGGAGGTCTCGGGCGGGCTCGACGCGTTCGGTGGCGAGGAGCGCTTCCATTGGACCTGCCGCACGCCCTGTCGCCTGCGCTTCGAGATGCACCGGCTGCCGCCCTGGTTCGCGGCCGGGCTCGGTGCGCGCGAACCCGCGACCGTCGTCGTGCGGATCGAGGCGGTCGCGTCCTCCGGGGGCCGGGCGGAGGCGACGGGGACGGCGGTGCTGTCCGGGGGCCAACCCTCGTGGCGCGACTTCCGTCTCGCGGCCCCCGCGGGTGCGGCGGGCTCGCCGGGGCGAGTCCTCGTCACGATCGAGTCGGACCGCCCCGCGCAGGTCTTCGTGGGCGGGGTCGGCCCGTCGCCGTCCACGGACGACGAGGGGGAGTCCTTCGCGCGCGAGATCGCTGCCCGTACGCGGGCACTGCGCGCGCTCGAGGCGCGCCACTCGGATGCCGACGCGACGATCTACGAGAACCCCTCGGCGCTCGGTGCGGCCTGGATGGCGCAGGAGATCGTCCTCGTGGACGGCGACGACGCGGTCCACGAGTGCGTGCGCGCTCACCCGGGCGAGCCGGTCGCCTGCGTGGCGTCCGCCGAGGCGGCGCAAATCGGCGACCGCTGGCCCCGGGGTTCGTCGGGCCGGCTGGTCGCGCTCGAGGACTCCTCGGGCGAGTCCCGTGCCGACGTCGAGACGGAGGATGGCGGAGTCGTCGTGTTCTCGCGTCTGTTCCACCCGGGATGGCAGGCCACGATCGACGGTCGACCCGCGCCGAGCGCGCGCACGGCAGGCGGACTCGCGGCGGTCCCGGTTCCGGCGGGAGTCCACCGCGTCGAGTTCGCCTACCGGCCGACCTCGGTGCGCCTCGGCGCGATTCTCTCGGCGGCGGGCCTGCTCGCGATCGCCGCGCTCGCCCTCGGCGGGAGGCGTCGTTGAAGGCGACTCCCGGCGCGGCTACGGAGGACGGGAGAGCGATGCGGACCGCACCGGACGACAGCCGTCCGCTTTCCTCCGCGGCCCTGCAGGAGCGGTACGGCGCGGGTTACTTCCGCGGCGAGAACAGCGGCTTCTCGCACGAGGGCTACGAGAACGTCCACGCGACGTGGGTCCACTGGATGGACTTCGTGCGCGCCGAGGTCGGCGCGGGCGCGCGCTGGCTCGACGTCGGCTGCGCTTACGGCTTCCTCGTCGGAGAGGCGCGCGCGGCGGGCTTCCGGGCCGTCGGAGTCGACGGCAGCCGGTGGGCCGCGGGCCGCGTCGCGGACACCGCGCCCGAGGCCCGGGGCCGGGTGGTCGTCGCGCACGCCGAGCGACTGCCGTTCGCCGACGCGTCCTTCGACGTCGTGAGCGCCTTCGACCTGCTCGAGCACGTGCCCGACCCGGCCGCGGTCGTGGCCGAGTGCGCACGCGTCCTGCGCCCGGGCGGACTGCTCGTCGCCGCGACGCCGGACCCGCTCGTCTTCGACCGCCACGAGCCCACGCACGTCGCCGAGCGTCCGCCCTCGTTCTGGGTGCGGGCCTTCGAAGAGGCCGGGCTCGCGACCGCGCTCCGATTCTTCCAGGCGGAGTTCAATTGCGAGCTGGTCGGACGCCGCGGCTTCGTGCCGCCGCTCGTCGCCTGGGATGCGCTCGGCGTCCCGGACCCGGTGCTCCGCACGGCGGGCGATCCCCGCCTGCGGGCCTGCCTTCGCAGCGGCTTCGGCGAGCGGCTCGACCCCGACGACGCCCGGGTTCTCTCCGACGGCGCCCGGGTCTACCTGCTGAACGCGGGCGACGAGCCGCTCGAGGTCCGGGTCGAGATCGACTGCGCCGATCCCGGGGCGCTCGTGCTCGCGCTCGACGGGCGCATCGAGGCGCGTTTTCCGGAAGCACCCGGGCGAATGGTCCACGCGGCGTCGCTGCTCGTGCCCGCGGGCGGGCACGGGCTGCGGTTCTCGCTCTCGCGCGGCTGGTCGCGGCTCCATCGCCTGTCGTTCACGGCGGCGGCGGGCGGCGACCGCGCACGCGAGTCGCTCGTCGCGGGCCTGCCCTTCGACCTCCACGAGCGTTACGCGCTCGCGCGCGCCGTCGTCGAACGCCTCGCGCCCTCCGCCCGCTCGCTGCTCGACGTGGGCGGCACCATGGGCGGCGACTCCGGCCACCTCGCGTGGACCGGCGACTTCTTTCCCGGACGGGACACGACCGTGGTCGACGCACGCTGGGCCGACCTGCCGCGTCACCTGCGCGTCGAGCCCGGGCGTCCGCTGCCGTTCGCCGACCGCTCGTTCGAGGTCGTCCTCGCGATGGACGTCCTCGAGCACGTCCCTCCCGCCGCGCGCGCGTCGTGGATCGAGGAGGCCTACCGGGTCGCGGACGGGCTCCTGGTCGTCGCGAACCCGTTCGCCACGCCCGGAGTCGAGGAGGCCGACCGCTTCCTCTTCGAGTTCATCCGGTCTCGCTACGGATACGAGCACGGCTTTCTCGCCGAGCACCTCGCGCACGGCCACCCGGATCTCGCCGCCACCTGCGAGAGGCTGCGCTCGCTCGGGGCGGCGGTCGCGGTGCTGCCCTCCGGGCATCTCCCCTCGTGGCTCCTGCTCCAGACGATGAACGCATGGCTCTCCCATCCCGAGCAGGACCGGTCCTTCGTCGAGGCGAACCGTGCCGCGAATCGCGCGATCGGGCTCGCCGGCACGGTCGAGCCCGCCTACCGGCACCTGGTCGTCGCCGACCGCCGCGGCGGTGATCCCGCCGCCCGCCTCGCCGACCTCCTGTCGACCGGGCCGCCGGAGGCCCGGGTGCTCGGGGCGGCCCTCGCGGCCGTGCCCGGCGGGCTCACGCCCCGGAACCGCGGCGATGACTGAGCCGTTCGGCCCGGGCGGAGCCGGAACCGGCGCGTTCGATCACGCGCCCGAGGTGGCGTTCGCGGTCGTCACCTGCGACCGCCGCGAACTGCTCGCCGAGTGCCTCGCGTCGATCGACGCGCTCGACTACCCGGCCGACCGCGTCGAGGTCCTCGTGTTCGACAACGGGTCCTCCGACGGCACCCGCGAGTGGCTCCGCGCCGAGCGGCCGCGGGTCCGGTTGCTCGAGTCGGAGTCCAACCTGGGCTTCGCCGCGCCGAACGACCGGTGTGCCGAGGCGGCGTCGGCGCCGCTGCTCTGCCTCGTCAACAACGACGTCCGCCTGCACCCGGCCTTCCTGCGCGAGTTGGTCCGTGCGCGCGCCTCGAGCGGTGCGGCCTGCGTCGGTGCGCGGATCCTCGATGCGGCCGGTGCCCGCATCGAGTTCGACGGCGGCGTCATGAGCTTCGACGGCCACGCGGCCCCGCGCGGATGGGGCGACCCCGCCCCGGTCGAGCCCGGGGGCGCGCCCGCGGAGCCGGTGCCGACGCTCTTCGCGAGCGGCGGCGCGATGCTGGTCGATCGCGCGACGTTCCTCGAGGCAGGAGGCTTCGACGAGGACTACTTCGCCTACTTCGAGGACGTCGACTTCGGGTGGCGCGCCTGGGTCCTCGGCCATCGCGTGGTGGTCGCGCCGCGGGCGGTCGCCTGGCACCGCGAGCACGCGAGCGAGGGCCTGCTGCCGGCGGGACGGCGCATGGAATTGCTCGAGCGCAACGCGCTGCTCTCGGTGTGGAAGAACTACGAGCCCGGCCGGGCCGAGCGCGCGTTCGCCTGCGCGCTGGCGCTGGCCTCGGAGCGGGCCCGGCTCGATCCGGCCCGGGCCGCCGCCTGCGAGCGTGGCATCCTCGGGGCGGCAGCCCTGCTCCCCCGTGTCGAGGCCCGCCGCCGGACGATCCAGGCCCGGCGCTTGCGCGACGACGCGGAAATCGCTCCGCTCTTCCGCGAACCGATGAGGCC
>JAGWVP010000214.1 GCA_018970825.1 bacterium
CACGACTCTCGCGGACTGAAGCGAAGCGCCGGGATTCCGCGCTCCGGGCCGCGCCCGCGCGGCGGCCGCGGGACCGGGCACGTCGGAGACGGCCGTGAGACGGTCGTGCGTCGCGCGGTCCCGGGCCCGGTGATATGCCGCGGCCGATGCCGGCTGCGAGCGATCGGATCGACCGGGTGCGCGCGCGGGTCCGGTGCCGCGCGGGCGGAGCGATCCTTCTCCTCGTCCTGTCGTTCGCGCGCGTCGCCGCGGCGGTCGGGGGGCCCGGTCCGGCATGCGATCGCGGCGCCGCCGACGCGCTCCGCACCTGCACCACTCGCCTCGGCCGCGCCGAACTCGCGTGCCTCCGCAAGACCGGGAGCCGCTGTGTCACCGGGGATCCGCGCCGCACGGCGGCGATCGTCGGTGCCGGCGTGCGAGTCCTCGCCTCGTGCCCCGACCCGGCGAGCGTCGAGGGGGCAGGGCACGGGTCGCTTCTCGGCCCCGACGCGCTCGCCTCGCGGGTCGAGCGCGCATGCGAACGAGCCGTCGCGAGCCTGTTCGCGCGAAGTTTCGGCGGCCCGCACGCCGCCGTTCGTTCGAACGCCTCGGTGGCGGATCGCCGCTGCCTCGACGGCGCGTTCCGCGACGGTCTCGCCCTCGTGGACTGGTCGCAGAAGCGCGCGTCGGAATGCCTGCGCGACGCGCGCTCGGGGACGGGCTGCGAGGCTGCGCGAGTCGCCGCGGAGGTCGCCGCGCGCGCGGCCGAGACGGCGACGCGGATCGACGGCCGCTGCGCGACGAACCTCGCGGACCTGGTCGCGATCGACGGTGCGACGTTCGCCGCACGAACCGCCGGGCAGGCCCGATGCGCGGTCGCCGCGGCGCACGGCGATGCGTCCCCGCTCGCCCTCGATTGCGGACCCCGGCCGGAAGTCGCCGTGCCCGCCCGGGGCGTCACGGCGAAGGTCGTCCTCCCCGCGGCGACGTGGGGCTCGATGTGCGGCGACGGAAGCGACTATGCGTTTCGCGTCCGGCTCGCTCCCGAGGGGCAGCCGGTCGAGAACGTCGTCGTCCATCTCGAAGGCGGCGGGGTGTGCATCTCCGGGACCGACTGCGCGTCGCGAGGCCCGGATCTCTTCGAGGCGTCGAGCGACCCGATGCCGGGGCAGGGGATCCTCTCGAGCACCGACGCCTCCAACCCGTTCCGCGACTGGACGAAGGTCTACCTGCCGTATTGCACGCAGGACCTGCACGCCGGCGGCGGAACGGCCTCGGTGTTTCCCGAGATCACGGTCCACCGCCATGGAGCGGTCGACGTGCGCGCGGCCCTGCGGTGGGTGCGCGACGCCCTCTGGACGGTGCTCGACGCCGAGGATCCGGCCGGGTACCGCGACGACCGGCCGCGCGTCGTTCTGGGCGGGACGTCGGCGGGCGCCTACGGCGTGCTCTACAACTACCACTGGGTGCTCGACGACCTCGGCTGGGAGCACGTCGCGGCGGTGCCCGACGCGGGCGTCGGGATCGACAACGGCTCGGCCGGCGTGATCCTGCTCGGCGTGGTCGCCGGGCTCCCGAATTCCCCCGGGTGGGGAGCGAAGCCCTTCCGCGCTCCCTACTGCTTCTCGTCGGAGTGCATGGAGATCGTGACGAACCTCGAGCGCGCGACCGCAGCGCGGCTGCAGGGTGCGCCGGAGCAGAGGATCCTCCACGTGACGAACCAGGTCGACGAGGTCCAGCAGTCGACGACGCTCTTTCCGTCGATGTCGGCCTTCGTGAACGCGCTCCGCGCGGGCTATTGCGAGACGGTCGGCGAGCCGGGGATCGCGTGGTTCCTGCGCGGCTCGTCCACGTCGATCCACGGCGAGCTCACGACCTCGTGGTGGAACGACGGCGTGATCGACGGTACGGCGATGCGCGACTGGGTGGGCGGAGCGATGGCCGACCCCGCGGGCGTCGTCGACCGGGTCGAGGAGGGAATGCTCGTCGCCGACGTGCCGGGCGTGCTGCCGTTTCCCTGTGCGCTTCCCTGAGAGGGACCCGGCGTACGCCCCTCCCCGGCGGGTGCGTCGACTCCTCGCGGCCTGGTCCGAGTTCACGGTCGCGCACGCTCCCACGTCGGGCAGTCGCACGAGCGGGTGCTCGGCCATCGCCGGGAAGACGCGCAGACGGAGGTTCGAGAGCGGGCAGGCCTTGCGGGCGAGGGGGAGCGCTTGCGCGGTCGCCCGCAAGTCGGCGGGCGACGACGCCTCGGCGTCGGGCGAATCGACCACGTGACGGCGGCGGAGCCGCAGGGCGACGCCGCACGCGTCCCCTCTCGGCGCACGTCGCTCACGCCTTCGTAGGTCCGAGTCCGTAGGGACGGGGAGCGCGGCGTCCGACGGTTCGGTCGCCGGCCTGTGCGCCGAGTCCGTCTTCGAGGGCTCGCCGATCTCGACGACGCCGCCTGCGCCCTGGTGTCGACAGACCCCGACCACCGGGACTCCCTCGACGGTGCGTTGCGCGGGTCCGTGAGGACTGGAATTCTCCCTCGACGGTGAGGGACCCGCACTCGAGGAAGACCCCCGAAGGCGCGCCGCGGCCCGGGGCCCCGCTGCAGTGCGGCTTCCCCTGCGCCGGGCTCGCCGTCGTGATCGCGCTCGGGCTCGCCGCGGGCTGCTCGGCGAGTGCGGTGGCACCGCGTGCCGACGCGACGGGTGTCGGCGTGCTCGTGTCCCCGGGCCCGTCCGCCTGCGGGGAGGATCGTGGTCCGGGCGCCGCGCAGGCGCAGGCCGCGAACGATCCCGGGCCGGTGATCGAGTGGCTCCGCCGGTTCGAGAGGCAGGAGCCCGCGTTGATCGCCGGCGAGGACCCGGCGCTCGGGCCCTACCTCCGCGCCGCGATCGAGCGATGGCCCGAGGTCTGGCAGTTCCACGAACACCTCGCGGCGCTCGACGTCCGCACGGGCGACCTCGAGGCCGCCCGTGCCGAGCACGACGAGGCGCGCAGGCTCTACGAGCGGGCCCCGCTCTTCGACGACCCGTGGCTCGGTTGGCGCGGCAAGTTCGCGATCGTCGGCATGGGGAACACCTTCGCAGGTCCGGTCGGCTGGCTCCTCGGCAAGGGCGTGGTGGCCGCGATCGACGCGATGGCGGGGGACGAGCCGGTGCCGTTCCCCCCCGAGCCCTCGGCCGTCGCATGGAGCCCGCCTCCGACGGCGCACCCGCTGCCCGCACGCTGATCGCGGCGCGGGTTTCCAGGCGCTGCTAGAAGGAGAGCGTGGAGCATCTCGACGTCGTCGTGGTGGGAGCCGGCCTCTCGGGCATCTGCGCGGGCCATCACCTGAAGGAGACTTGTCCGTGGGCCCGCTGGGCCGTCCTCGAGGCCCGGGGCGCGATGGGCGGGACCTGGGACCTCTTCCGATACCCGGGCATCCGATCGGACTCCGACATGTACACGCTCGGCTACCCGTTCCGGCCCTGGGAGCGAGCGAACGCGATTGCCGACGGCCCGTCGATCCGACGCTACATCGAGGAGACCGCGGCCGAGGACGGCACCGACCGACGCATCCGGTTCCACCACCGGGTCGTGCGGGCGGAGTGGTCCTCCCGGGAGTCGCGGTGGCATCTCGTGGTCGAGCGCGGCGACGCGTCCGGCGGGCCGACGACGACGGAACGGCTCACCTGCGGGTTCCTGTTCTCCTGCACGGGCTACTACCGTTACGACCGCGGCTACCTGCCCGAGTTCCCCGGCCTCGACCGCTACCGCGGCCGCTTCGTCCACCCCCAGTTCTGGCCCGAGGACCTCGCGTGGGCGGGCAAGCGCGTCGTCGTGATCGGGAGCGGCGCGACGGCCGTCACGCTCGTCCCGGCGCTGGCGACCGAGGCGGCACACGTGACGATGCTGCAGCGATCGCCGACCTACGTGGTCTCGCTCCCGCAGCGCAGCGGGTTCCGCGAGTTCGTCCGCCGCGTGCTCTCCCCTCCCGCGGCCGGTCGCTTCCTGCGCTGGTTCAACGCGATCGTGACCCAGGGAATGTACCGCCTGAGCCGCCGACGGCCGGATCTCGTGAAGCGCGCGCTGCGCAGGCAGGTCGAGCGCGAGTTGCCCGAGGGCTACGACGTGAGGACCCATTTCACCCCGCGCTACGACCCGTGGGACCAGCGGATGTGCGTGGTGCCCGACGGAGACCTCTTCCGCGCGATTCGCGAGGGCCGTGCCTCGGTCGAGACGGACCGGATCGCGAGCTTCACCGAGGATGGCCTCCGCCTCGAGTCGGGTCGCGAGCTCGAGGCGGACGTCGTCGTCGCGGCGACCGGTCTCGAGCTGCTGTTCGCGGGCGGGATGGAGGTCGTCGTCGACGGCGAAGCCGTCGATCCGGCGAGCCGCTTCACCTACAAGGGCATGATGCTCGAGGGTGTGCCGAATTTCGCGGTCGCGATCGGGTACACGAACGCATCCTGGACGCTGAAGGCCGATCTGACCTGCGGTGCGGTGGCTCGCCTGCTGAACCACATGCGCGACACGGGCGCGTCGAGTTGCAGGCCGGTGAACCGGGGGACGCGCGAGACCGGTGAGCCGCTCCTCGGCCTCAACTCGGGCTACGTCATGCGTGCCGCGGACCGCTTCCCGAGACAGGGTCCCTCCGCACCGTGGCGGCTCCAGCAGAGTTTCCTCGCGGACTGGAGGGCCATCCGTCTCGGGCCGGTCGAGGACGGCGAGCTCGAGTTCAACCGCGCAGCGGCATCGGCCTCGGGCTGAGGGTTTCGGCGCCCCGGGTCAGATCGCGAGCCGGACCGGGCCCTGGAACGAGTCCCCGCTGCCGAAGAAGAACGCGGCGCGCGTCGGACAGGGGAGATCGACCACCAGGTCCGCATCGAGGTGGACGGTCCGCACCGACCAACCCGCGGGAAGCGTCCGTGTCCTGAACGGACGAGCCGCCCGCGCAGGGTCGGACTCGACGCGCCGAGCCTGCGCGGTGAGAGGCACGTAGTCGAAGCCGTCGCCGCAGTGCATGACTTCGATCGTGCGGCCCGCGGCGTAGAGGACCCGGTGGTGCTTCTCGACGGGCAGGACGACGAGTCCGCCCGCAGCTCCCTCCGGGGTCGGCTCCGGCAGTCCCGGGCGCGCGACCATCGAGAAGCGAAGCCCGTCGACGACGATCGTGTCGAGCGGACCGTCGTCGGGTGCGCCGGGGGAGCGCGCGAAGTACGCGAGATCGGCGACCGATCGGCCGAGGCCGGAGAAGACCCACCCGTCGGGCAGGACGAGGGAGGCGGCGCGTTCGTGCGTGACCGGTTCCTGGGCGAGCCAGACCGTCATCGTCGCGGGTCGAGCGATCTCCAGGTGAAGGCCGCCCGGGCCTCGGGTCCAGTTGTCGACCCAGGCGGGGTTGCCGAGGGGAGCGCGGCCGTCATGGATGGCCCGGGAAGCGTCGAGCATGGGGCTGTCCTAGTAAAACAGCACTTGGGCTGTCAATTTCCACGACTCCGGGAGCGACCTCCCTGCCGACCGAACCGGCGGTCGGGGCGACCCTGCACGTGGCGAGATAGGGGCTTTCCTACCGGGCGGTCGTCGTGCACACTGCCGGAGCAGTCGGATCCCGGCCCTCGAGGCCGACCGAGGAGTCCCCGATCGTGAACCGAGCAAGCAGGATCGTCCTGGCGCTGCTGACCGCCACCCTCCTTCCGCTGCGGGCCGCAGCGGTCACCCCGGCCGACCTCTGCCAGGCGGCGAAGCTCAAGGCGGCCTCCAAGTTCGCGAAGTGCCAGCTGCGGGCCGACGGTGTGTTCGTGAAGACCGGGGACGCGCCCCGTCGCGACGCAGCCCACGCGAAGTGCCGCGATACGATGCAGAGCGGCTACGACCGCGTCGAGGTCCGCTACGGGACCGACTGCGCGAACGTGGGCGACGTGATCGACGTCTACGCCTACCTGGTGAACTGCGCCCGCGAGGTCGACGCGGCCGTGCTCGCGACGCCGACGCCGACGCCCGAGCCGACGCCGACGCCCGAGCCGACGCCGACG
>JAGWVP010000215.1 GCA_018970825.1 bacterium
AAGCCGTGGACCGGGGCACACCCCGCGGGGAGGAGCCGGCCTCCCGCCGCCGTTTGAAACGCCCGCGGGCCCCGTGTCATCCAACCGGGTCGTGGCCGACGCCCTCCGTCGCTCCCGGGTCCGCCTCGCCCTCCTCCTTGCCATCGGGATCGGGCTGTTCGTGGTCCTGCCCTGGGCCGTCGACCCGCTCGACGGCGACGCCGCGATGTGGGCCACGGTGGCCCGGACCGTCGGGAGCGGGGGCGACTGGCTCCGGCTGCGCTTCAACGGCGAGCCCTACTACAACAAGCCACCGCTGTTCTTCTGGCTCGCCCATGCGTCGATGAGCGCCTTCGGCACGGGACCGTTCGCGGCCTCGCTGCCGTCGGGCGTATTCGGCGTGATCGATCTGCTCCTGCTGTGGGTCGCGGGAGTCGTCATGTTCCGCTCCTCGGACCTGGGCTTCGCCGCCGCGCTCGCGTTCGCGACGACCCACGAGGTGGTCCACTGGACGCGCGGCGTGCACCTCGAGAGCCTGCTCGTGTTCTGGAACCTGCTCGGGCTGATCGCCGCCTTCCGATCGGTCGACGACGCCCGCGCGATCGTGCCGCTCGGCCTCGCGCTCGCGGGCGGATGGCTCACGAAGGGCCCCCAGGGACTGTTCCCGGGTGCGGTCGCGATCGCGCTCTGGGCTCTCGAGGGTCGGCTCCTCGACCGCGTGCGCTCGCGGCCGGCGGCGATCGCCGCCGGGGCATTCGCGGCGATCGTGCTCCCCTGGCTCGCGGCCCAGGTCTTCTCGCCGGGCTCCTTCTTCCGCGAGTACGTCTCCGGCCAGATCGGCGCGGTGCTCTTCGGTTCCGGGGACACGCCGCACGGGATCGGCTTCTATCCGGCGAAGCTCGCCGGGACCTACTGGCCATGGCTCCCGGTCGCGGCCGCGGGCGGCGTGATCCTCGCGGGTCGGTGGAGAGAGCGTGCAGCGCGCCTGTGGCTGCTCGACTTCGCCGTCGTGTCGCTCGCCATGCTCGCCGCGACCGTGAGCAAGACCCGCTACCTCTACCCGCTCTATCCCTCGCTCTCGATCTTCGCAGGGGCGGCGGTCGTCGAGCTCGGCAGGCGTGTTCCGCGCGCGATCGAGGCCCTCGCGGCCGCGGCCGTCGCGGCGGCGGTCGTGACGGCGCTCCTGGTCGGCGTCGGCCAGCGGCGCAGCGACGAGACGCTGGAGAAGCGCGACGACGCGATCGCGATCGCCCGCATGCTGCCTTCCGACGCACGCACCTGGCTCGCCCGCGGGATCTCGGCCGAGGACTCCCCGGGTGTCGGGAAGGTCCTCGGCTTCCACGCGGCCCCCTTCCTCTGCGACTGCGGTGCGCCCTGCACGCCGTCGGGGTCGGGGCCGGTGCGCGTCGTCACGCTCGCCGCCGACGCCGACGAGGTCGCCCGCGAGCTCGGCGGCGAGGTCGCTCACCGCACGCGCCACCTCGCGCTCGTCGCGGCCCCCGCGACGGCCGACGTGCGAGGGACGACCTGCCGCAACGTCGGCCGTCGCGGGTCGATGATCCCGCCCCGCTGACCGCCCACCGCCCTCGTCCCGGGCCGCCCGGTCGGCTAGGGTCGGATGCCGATTCCCGGAGGAACCCGACATGAAGAAGAGACGCCTCGGCCGAAGCGCCCTCACCGTCAGCGAGATCTGCCTCGGCACGATGACCTTCGGGTCGATGGCCGACGAGGCGACGAGCCTTCGCATCCTCGACGAAGCCTTCGACGCCGGGATCGACTTTCTCGACGCGGCCGAGGTCTACCCGGTTCCGCCCGATCCCCGGTGGGCCGGACGCACCGAGGAGATCGTGGGCAAGTGGCTCGCGGGCAAGCCCCGCGACGCGGTGATCGTCGCGACCAAGGTCGCCGGACCGAGCGGCGGCTGGTTCCAGGCGCCGGTGCGGCACGGCAAGGGCACGCTCGACCGCCACTCGATCATGGTCGCGATCGAGGGCAGCCTCGAACGGCTCGGCACCGACTACCTCGACCTCTACCAGACCCACTGGCCCGACCCCGACCTGCCCTACGACGAGACCATGGAGGCGCTCACGCGCGCGGTCGCCGAGGGCAAGGTGCGCGCCGTGGGCTGCAGCAACGAGACGGCCTACGGGCTCACGAAGAGCCTCTGGGCGTCCGACGCGGGCGGCTTCGTCCGCCACGACACGATCCAGAACAACTTCAGCCTGCTGAACCGCCGGTTCGAGGACTCACTCGCCGAGGTGTGCCGTCGCGAGAAGGTGAGCCTCCTGCCCTACAGCCCGATCGCGGGCGGCGTCCTCTCCGGCAAGTACGCGGGCGGCGCCTGGCCCGAGGGCGCGCGCTTCTCGCTCTACCGCGGCGACGAGAAGCGCGGCGCCGCGATGGCCCGGCGATTCGTGAACGAGAAGTCGCTCGAATCGACCCGGCGCCTTTCGGGCATCGCGGCCGAGGCCGGCCTGGCTCCGGTGACGCTCGCGGTGGCGTGGAGCCTCGCGCACGATTTCGTCGGCTCGACGATCGTCGGCGCGACCCGGCCGGAGCAGCTCGGCGACATCCTGCGCGCGGCCGACGTGACCCTCGCGGCCGACGTGCTCGCCGCGTGCGACCGGGTGACGCGCGAGATCCTCTACCCGATGGGCTGAGGGCGACCCCACCCTCGAACGGAGGAGAGGCTCGATGACGATTCCCCGCCTGACGGCCGCGAACACGGCCGAGGACGTCGCGGCGGCGCTCGCCGAGGCGGGCTGCGCGGTCGTCGAGCGGGTCCTGCCCGACGAGTTGCGCGAGCGCGTCCTGCGCGAGCTCGACCCGTGGATGCGCTCGACGCCGGTCGGCCCCGACGATTTCGCCGGGCGGCGCACGCGACGCACCGGCGGGCTCGTCGCGCGCTCGCCCGCGGCCCGCGAGATCGTCGCGCACCCGCTGGTCCTCGGCGTCGCACGCCGCGTGCTCGCGAACGCCGCGGGCTTCCAGCTCCACCTGACGCAGATGATCGCGATCGGTCCCGGGGAGCCGGCGCAGCCGGTTCACCGCGACCAGTGGGCGTTCGACTTCTTTCCCTTCCCGGTCGGGTACGAGGTGCAGTGCAACACGATCTGGGCGATGTGCGACTTCACCGAGGAGAACGGCGCCACCCGGCTCGTCCCGGGAAGCCACCGCCGCGAGGACGGCCTCGCCTTCGAGGCGGCCGACACGATCCCGGCGACCATGCCGGCGGGGTCCGTGCTGCTCTACACCGGCTCGCTCTACCACGGCGCCGGCGCGAATCGTTCGGACGAGACGCGCTGCGGGCTCAACCTGACCTATTCGGCGAGTTGGCTGCGCCAGGAGGAGAACCAGTACCTGTCGGTCCCGCCGGAAATCGCGCGAACGCTGCCGGAGGACCTCCTGAGACTCCTCGGTTACGCCCGCGGCGCGTACGCGCTCGGCTACGTCGACGACATGCGCGACCCGCTCGACGTGCTGCTCGGGCGCGGTGGCCCGGAGGCGCCGGTCGGCCTCGGAGACCTCGCGGCCGTCTCGGGCCGGGGCCCGGGGCGCCCCCCCGGCTGACGGGCCCCCGAGGCGGTTCTCGCCTGACCCGGGTCGTCCTCATCGCCCGCTTGCAGGATCAGAATCCGTCGGGACTGCCCGGCTCGTTGACTCGGCCGGTCCCCGGCCTTAAGGAGATGTCCTAGGGTCGCAGGGAATCTACCCCGATCACTTCACTCGGGGCAGCCCCCATGGCGCTCCCACCCCCAAGGAACAACCGATGCCCATCCGCTCGATGATGCTGCCGGTCAGGCTCGAAGCCCTCCTGCTCGAGATCTCGACGAACCCGGCGGTGGACGAAGGCGACCTTCCGACCAGCCGCGAAATCGTCCTGAAGACCCTCGCCGACGGATTGCGGGTCGCGCGTGTCGGCATCTGGTCCTTCGACGACACGCGCAGCGTGATGAAGTGCCTCGCCCTCCGGGACACCGCGCACAAGGTCGAAAGCGAGGCGACGGTGCTCGACCGTGCGACCTATCCCCGCTACTTCGCGGCGCTCGACACCGAGCGGTCGATCGTCGCGCACGACGCGCGCATCGACCCGAGCACCTCGGAGTTCGCCGAAGGTTACCTGAAGCCGCTCGGGATCACGTCGATGCTCGACGTCCCGATCCGCCAACACGGGCGGATGGTCGGCATCATCTGCTCGGAGCACGTCGGGCCCGTCCGGGCGTGGAACTCCGAGGAGGCCGCCTTCGCCGCGGCGGTCGCGGACCTCCTCGGGCGCGCGATGACGGCGGCCCGATTCCGCTCCGACGTGAAGAACCTCGTCGAGGCGACCCGCGAGCATGCACGCCGCGTCTCCTCGGAGGGCACGGCGCTCGGGGCCGGACTCCGGGAACTCGACCGCCTGGTCGAGCGCATGCGGGGCCGCGCCAACGGGAAGGGCGACGCGGTCGCGGACGAGATCGCCTCGCTCGCCGCGAAGTTGCGGGTCCACGTCGACAAACTCGACGGGAGCGCCTCCGGGCTCGAGGGCCGAGCGGTCGCGGTCGACCAACCGGCCGCGCAGGGCGTCTCTCCCCGTTCCTAGGCGCCGGCGCGCGGTCCGCGACGCCGACGGACGACGGTACGCCGGGAGCCGGCCTCCACCTCGCCTGCACCACCGGGCGCACCCAGGTGCTCGACCAGCGCGAAGCCGACCTGTCGCCTCCGAAGCGACACGTCGGTCGCCTCGACGCGCAGCCGGTCGCCGAGGCGGAAGCGGGCACCGGTGCGGACCCCGACGAGCGAACGACTCCGTGCGTCGAACTCGAAGGGCTCGGGGAGGCGACTCACGTCGATGCGGCCCTCGATCGGCCATGCGTCGAGTTCGGCCCACGCGCCCGCCCGGGCGACCGAGACGACGGTCGCCTCCTGCGGCTCGAGCAGGTGGTCGAGCATGAACTCCGCCTTCTTCAGGTCGAGCATGGCCCGCTCGGCCGCGACCGCGGCTCGCTCGCGCTCGGAACACGAGGTCGCGAGCCCCGCCATCGCCTCCGCGAGCGCCCGCGCCTCGTCGATCCGGCCGTCGAGCAGCGCGCCGAGCTGCCGGTGGACGAGCAGGTCCGGGTAGCGGCGGATCGGGGACGTGAAATGGCAGTAGACCGGGAACGCGAGGCCGAAGTGGCCGCGGTTGGTCGTCGAGTACTCCGCGAGCTTGAGAGCCCGTAGGACCTGCCGCGAGAGCACGCGCGAGAGGCGGTGGGCGGAGAGCACGTCGAGCGCGCGCTGCACGTCGCGCGGACGCGGTCCCGCCTCGGCATCGAATTCGATGCGGGCGCCGAAGGCGCCGAGCAGCTCGTTCAGCTCGACGACGTCGGCCGCGTCCGGCGCCTCGTGGATGCGGTAGGGAAACGGCAGGCCCGCCTCCTCGAGTCGAGCGGCAACCGCGCGGTTGGCCGCGAGCATCGCCTCCTCGACGATCCGGTGGGCGTCGTTGCGGACCGAGAGACGAACGCCGACGCTGCGGCCCTCCTCCGAGAGGTCGACGAGAGCCTCGGGCAGGTCGAGGTCGAGCGAGCCGTCCGAGGTGCGGCGACGGGCGAGCACGCGCATGAGGTCCCGCATCCGCGCGAGTCTCGGGACGAGGTCGCCGAGTTCCTCGCGGCGGGCCGCGATCTCGTGGGTTTCGGTCGCGGAGAGCACCGCGGCGACCTCGCCGTAGGCGAGTCGCGCGCGGCTGCGGATCACGCCCCGGCGGAACTCCGCCGACCGGGTCTGCCCGCGCTTGTCGATCACCAGGTCCGCGACGAGCACCAGCCGGTCGCGTCCCGGGAGCAGCGAGCACAGTCCGTTGGACAGGGCCTCGGGAAGCATCGGGATCGCGCGGTCGGGAAAGTAGACGCTCGTCCCGCGCGCGACGGCCTCGGCGTCGAGGGCCGTGTCCGGGCGGACGTAGTGCGAGACGTCGGCGATCGCGACCCGCAGACGGCTTCCCCCGTCGGCGGCCGGCTCGATGCAGACCGCGTCG
>JAGWVP010000216.1 GCA_018970825.1 bacterium
CGCGAAGACCTGGTTCGCGCCCGCGACGTAGAGCACGGGCAGTTCCGGGTGCTTCACGACGCGCCGGGCTCCGACGACCGGGAAGGAGACGACCGGGTCGGCCGGCAGAAGCCCGTCGTCGCCGACGCGGTAGGCCGAGAGCGCACCGCCGAAGGTCTCGAGCCCCGGGCTGTTCGACTCGGCCACGTAGAACCAGGTCGCGCCGGTGCCCGGGGCCGCCGTCGGGGCGGGCGGGATGACGCGGCTGCTCCCGTTCGGGCAGCCCTGGAGGGCGAGGCACGTGAGGAGCACCGTCAGGAGGGGGCCGCGCGGGACTCGGAACATCGAAGGCGGATATATCGGAGGGTCCCGGGGCTGTCGATCCGGCTCGACACGCGTCGGCCCGGGCCCCGTCCGGCTTCCGGGGCGATCGCGGGCCCGGGGTGCTCCGCGGGCGGCCCGCGCCGGACCGGAGGTCGCACCGGCCCGCCGCGTGCGGTAGCGGGGCCCGTGCTCGATCGGGTTCGCGTCGTGCTCGTCCGGCCGCGCCGCGGCGGCAACGTCGGCTCGGTCGCCCGCGTCATGAAGAACATGGGGCTCGGTGATCTCGTCGTGGTCGCTCCGCGCACGCGGGTGGGACGGGTCGGCGAGCGCATGGCGGTGCACGCGCGCGACGTGCTCGACCGTCGCCGCACGGTCGCGACGCTGGCCGCCGCGGTCGCCGACTGCCGCCTGGTCGTCGGTACGGTGGGCCGGCCGACGACGCCTCCCGACTCGCCGGTCGACCCCCGCGCGATCGGGCCCGAGATCGTCGCCGCCGCCCGGCGCGGGCGCGTCGCGATCGTCTTCGGACCGGAGGACCACGGGCTCTCGAATGCCGAGCTCGGGCTCTGCCAGCGATCGATCCGGATCCCCACGGCCCCGGGCTACGCGTCGCTCAACCTCGCGCAGGCCGTCGCGGTCTGCACCTACGAACTCGTCGTCGCGCAGGGCGGCGAGGCGACCCCGGGCGAATCCGCCGCGACCGCGGCGATCCCGGCGCCCGCGGGTGCGCGCGAGGAGATGCTCGCGCACCTCGCGACCGCGCTCGGCGCGATCGGCTTCCTGTCCGCGCAGAACCCGGCGCACATCCTGCGCGACGTCCGCTCGCTGTTCGCGCGTGCGGGCACGACCGCTCGCGACGTGGCCGTCTGGCGCGGCATCGCGCGGCAGGTCCTGTGGGTCGCGTCGCGCGCGGGACTCGATGCAGCGGGGGAATCGGCGGCCGGTCCTCGCCCCGCAACGGGGGCGTCGCCGTCGACGAAGCACGCAGGGCCGGGCGGCGACGCACGCCGCGCGCGCGGTGCGGTCACTCCCTCCCGCGCGGAGGCGAGAGCGGCCGCACGTTCCGCACCAGGATCCCGTGCACCCCGCCCCGCTCGACCGCGGTCCCGCTGAGCTCGACCCGCCGTCCGAGGTGCTCGATGAGCGGATTCTCGGGCGCCTCGTTGCGATGGTCGAGAATCGCGATCCGCAGCACGCCCGAGTCGTCGACGATCGCGACCGGCTGCCCGACGCGTGCACACCCCATCGCGCACGCGCGGTGGTGCGGCCCGCGACGTCCGCCGACGAAGAAGCAGCCGGTCTCGACGAGTTCGCCGGTCACGCTGATCTCGCGGGGCGGAGCCGGCGTGGCGGAGGGCGTGGCGAGCGCCGGCCCCGCGCTCCACGACAGGAGACTCCCGATGCAGGCCGCCGCGAGCCGCCGGGCGAAGGTCGGGGCGGACCGCTTCCGGGGCGCTCGTGGAGCCGGGTTCACTCCTCGAGGATGCCCACTCCGTCGGGGAAGGCCAAGCCCGAGTTCATCGTGACCGGCGCCTGCGGCTCGCCGTCGACGAACTCGATCCGGCGGAAGGTGCCGGTCCTGCGGCCCGGGCCGACGTCGGTCGGCGTCACGATCACGCCGATGTCCGCGTAGTAGAGGGTCCCGGCGGAGTCGACCGCGATCCCGAGCGGCGTGCCGGTCGAGAACGGCTGCGGGCCGAGCGTCTCGCCGGCCGGGGGCTCGAGTACGCGACGGACGAAGGAGCCGCCGCGGTCGTACTGCGCGATCACCCCGTTGATGACCGAGGAGACGTAGAGGCCGCCGCCCGGGGCCGGGGCGACCGCGTTCGGGGTCGGGAGGTTCGAGTCGCCCGGGATGAAGAGCGACTTCCGCACGGCCGTCGCGAGCGGTGCGCCGGTCGCGTCGGTCTTGCCGCATCCGCCCGCGGCGTCGTCCCAGGTCGGGAACGGCGGGTCGTAGCGCCAGACGCCGGGCGAGACGCGCGCGCTCGTCAGGTAGACGCGGTCCTCCGCGTCGACCCAGATGCCGCCCGCGGTGCCGATCGCCACGTCGATCTTGCAGTACTTCACCTCCCAGGAGTCGAAGGGCGGGAACCACATGACGAGCTGGCCGTTGGCCGGGCCGGTCGCCTCGTCGCCGACGTCGGTCGTCACGAGACGTCCGTCGGAAAGAAAGCCGCAGCCGTAGTTCTCGGCGTTGTCGACCGAGCCCTGGTAGGTCGGCGTGAGCTTTCCGACCTGCGTCGCCGAGAGGTCGCCGACGCGGTCGCCGTGCAGTTGGAAGAAGCCCCAGCCCTGCGGCGGATTCGGCTGGTTCGTGTCCTCGCCGGCGATGAAGCGGTGCGAGCCGTCGGGTGCGAAGCAGATCTGCGCGTTGATGTCGCGTCCGCTCGGGTCGACCGTTCCCATTTCGGTCTCGTCGGAGGCGCTGCGGATCACGACCTGCTTGCGGCTGCCGTCGGCCGTGTAGGCCCAGAGACGATTCCCCTCGGCGCCGAACACGATCGTGCCGTCGCCGCGCGGTCCGTCGCCCGAGTCGCTGCAGGCGACGACGGCGAGAGAGGAGAGGACGAGGCCGATGCCGAAGAGCCTCGCGAAGGTGCTTCGAACGCCCGGGATGTCCACCATGGGCGGGTGAGATCACCGCCCTCGGGGTGCTGTCAACGCCAGAAGCCGCGAACCGCGCGGTCGGGTGCACCGGGGCGCCGGAGAGGCTCTCCCGGGGGGGGCGCCGATGCGCGTCGGCGGGGCGGGAGGGCACAGGCGACGGACTCCCGGCCGCCGGTGCGCCGTCGTGGGCTCTCAGCCTTCGAGCGAGTCGAGGCGCGTCCGGACGCGGTCGAGGGTCGCCTCGCGCCGCCGCACGCCGACCTGGGTCGCGACCCGGCGGTGGAGTTCGTCCTTCACGATCGGCTTGGTGAGGAACTCGCTCACGCCGAGCCTCATGCCGGCCGCGCGCGTCTCCATGTCGTCGAGCGCGGTGAGCAGGACGACGGGAATCGTCGCGAGATCGGGCGACTGCTGCAGGCGGCGGCACACCTCGAGTCCGTCGACCTCGGGCATCATCACGTCGAGCAGGATCACGTCGACCTCGACTTCGCGCAGGAGGGCGAGAGCCTCGGCGCCTCCGGCCGCCGGGACGACGTCGTGGCCTTCGCGCCGCAGCAGGTGCGAGATGAGGTCGCGAGCATCCGCGTCGTCCTCGACGACGAGCACGCGACCTCGCGACTCCGCCCCGGCACGGTTCCGACCCCCGGGACCGTCGCCCCCCGGGTGCGCGCCCTGGTCGGTGCCGGGTCCGGTCTCCTCCGCGGGCTCGGCCGACCCGTTCGCGCGGTTCTTCGACGTCGGGGTGTTCTCCATCGGCGATCCCGTCGCGCTCAGGCGCGTGCCCGGCCCCCGGCGGCGGCTCGTGCCGCTTCGTCGCGAGGCACGTCCTCGTCGACGCCGCCCGTCGCGTCGCGCACCTTGCGCAACTTGGCGACGAGCGTCGTTCGCTTGAGCCCGAGGAGCCGCGCCGCGGCCTGCTTGTTCCCCCGGGTGCGCTCGAGCGCCTCGGTGATGAGTCGGCCCTCGAACTCCTCGACGGCGCGGTTCAGGTCGATGCCGTCGGCGCCCAGGACGGGCCGCGGCAGCCGCTTCTCGGACAGGAAGGCCCGCACGGCGGGCGGCAGGTCCTCGACCCCGATGCGGTCGTGCTCGCACAGGACGACCGCACGCTCGATCACGTTCTCGAGCTCGCGCACGTTGCCGGGCCAGTCGTACTCCCAGAGGTGCACGAGCGCCTCCTCGGCGATCGCGATCGGCCGGGTCCGTCCGGCGTTGTGGCGGGCGAGGAAGTGCTCGACGAGCAGCGGCACGTCGGAGCGCCGCTCGCGCAGCGGCGGCAGCGCGATCGGGATCACCTGGAGTCGGTAGAACAGGTCCTCGCGGAAGAGTCCGCGGCGCACCTGATCGCCGAGATCCTTGTTGGTCGCCGCGATCACGCGCACGTCGACGCGCTGGCTGCGATCGGAGCCGACGGGCCGGACCTCCTTGTCCTGCAGCACGCGCAGCAGCTTCACCTGGAGGGCGGGGCTCATCTCCGCGATCTCGTCGAGGAAGATGGTGCCGGCGTGGGCCTGGGCGAAGAGGCCGGTGCGGGCGACGGTCGCGCCCGTGAAGGCCCCGCGCTCGTGCCCGAACATCTCGGACTCGAGCAGCTCGGTCGGGATGGCGCCGCAGTTGACGGCGACGAAGGGGCGCTCGCGCCTGGGGCCGGTCGCATGGATCGAGCGGGCGAGCACCTCCTTGCCGGTGCCGCTCTCGCCGAGGAGCAGCACGGTGACGTCGCTCGACGAGACCCGGCGCGCGAGGTCCGAGACCTGGCGCACCAGCGTGTGCTCGCCGACGAGTCGTACCGCCTGCTCCCTGTCCTGCATCCGATCCCCCGCCTCCGCGTCTCTCGCCAGCCGTCGGCCGAGGGTGGAGGGGCCCGGCCGTTGCCGCGCCGCCCTCCCGACCGGGCTGTCTCGTCCACGAGGTGTTTCGGACGCAGGTGCGTCGAGACTTTAGCGAGGGGCGAAAAAACGACGCCCGGCGCGGCCCGTCCGCGATTGCCGCGCCGCGGCACGGCTGGTAGGCGCGACCGATGGCGAGCGAGAAGGGTTCGAGAGGTTCCGCGGGATCGAAGCCGGGGTCGAGGGCGTCCGCGCGCGGCAATCGCGTCGACGGGCGCAGGCCCGACGAGCCCCGGCCGCTGCGGATCGAGCCCGGCTGGCTCGATCACGCCGAGGGCTCGGCGCTCGTCACCTGCGGCTCGACGCGCGTGCTGTGCGCGGTGAGCCTCGAGGACCGCGTGCCGGAATTCCTGCGCGGGTCGGGACGCGGCTGGCTCACGGCGGAGTACGCGATGCTGCCGCGCTCGACGCACACGCGCAGCGACCGCGAGTCGGCGAAGGGGAAGATCGGCGGCCGCACGCACGAGATCCAGCGTCTCATCGGGCGGAGCCTGCGCGCGGTGGTCGACCTCGACGCGCTCGGCGAGCGCACGCTGTTCGTCGACTGCGACGTGCTGCAGGCCGACGGCGGAACGCGGACCACCGCGATCAACGGCGCCTGGGTCGCGGTCGCGCAGGCGATCGGCAGGCTCGTCGACGACGGGGTGCTCGAGCGCAACCCGCTCCGCGAGCCGGTCGCGGCGATCAGCGTCGGACTCGTCGACGGCGAGCTGCTGGTCGACCTCGCCTACCGCGAGGACAGCCGCGCGGAGGTGGACGCGAACTTCGTCATGACCGGAAGCGGCGGGCTCGTCGAGGTGCAGGGCACGGCCGAGGGGCGCACCTTCGGCCGCCGCGACCTCGACCGCATGCTCGACGCCGCGTGGAAGGCGATCTCCGGCATCCAGCGCCTGCAGAAGGCGGCGCTCGCGGTCGGGCGCCGCTCGTCCGGAGCCGCCGCGGCCGACGGCCGCGGACGGGCGAAGGGCGCGACGAAGGGCGCGACGAAGGGCAAGCGGGCGGTCGCGACGAAGCGCGCCGGCGGGCGCACCTCGCGGCGGTGAGCGGCGCTTCGCGCTCGATCGCGCTCGCGTCCCGCAACGCGGGCAAGCTCGCCGAGCTGCGTGCGCTCGCGGGCCGACGTCTCGACCTGGTCGCGATGCCGTCGGACCCGGCCCCGCCCGAGGTCGAGGAGGA
>JAGWVP010000217.1 GCA_018970825.1 bacterium
ACCATCATGTCGACGCCGTTCGAGACCAGGTGGTCGCGGACGATCTGGCCCTCGTCGCGCACGATCTGCTCGTAGTCGCTCCACAGGCGCTTCATCGTGTCGGGGCGGAAGGCGGCGACCGAGTCGCGCATCGTCGGCGACACGATGGTCGCGCCGACCAGCCGTCGGATCATCTCGCGCAGCGCCTTCGACGGGATCGTGCCGGTGTTGACGGCCACCCCGCCCATGCGGTCGCGGGCCTCGACCACGCACACGCGCTTGCCGAGCTTCGCGGCCTGGACGGCCGCCTTCTCGCCGCCGGGCCCGCTGCCGACGACGCAGAGGTCGTAGCGGCGGCTCATGGCATCGGCCTCGACGCCGCCGGAGAGTCCGGTGCGCCCGTCGTCGTGCGAACCGACGGCGGCACGCCGAAGGATTCGAGCGGAATCGTCGAGCCGACCGGCGGTGCCGCTCCCGGCTGCGGCGGCGGCAGCGAGCCGCCGATCGCCGTCGCGGGGACGAGCGCACCGGGCGGCCGGGGGGCCGTCCCGGCCCCTGCGTCTCGGTCCGTCGGAAGGGCCGGGGCCGCCGGGGCGGAGGTGTCCCAGCCGTCGACCGGCACGGCCCACCCGCCGCCGAGCGAGCGATAGAGCCGCACGATCACGAGGAGTTGGTCGCGCTGCACCTCAGCGAGCTGCCGGAGCGCGGGGAACAGCAGCTGCTGCGCTTCGAGCACTTCGTAGTAGTTCGCGAGTCCGGCCTCGTAGCGCAACAGCGCGAGTCGTACCGACTCGCGGTACGCGGCGACCTCGCGCTCCTTCGCCTCGCGGGCCGCGACCAGTTTCCGGTTCAGCACGAGCGCACTCGAGACCTCCGCGAACGAAATCACGACGGCCTGTCCCCAGCGCGCCTTCGCCTCCTCCCACGCGGCGACCCGCGCCCGGTACTGCTCGATCAGCTGACCGCCGGTGAAGATCGGGCCGGACAGGGATCCGAGCAGGTTCCAGACGTTGGCGGCGTTCTTCACGACGTCGCCGAGCTGCGGGCTCTGGCCGCCGTAGAGAGCGGTCAGCCCGATCCTCGGGAAGAAGTTCGCCACCGCGACGCCGACCTCGGCATTCGCGGCCATCACGTCCGCCTCGGCCGCGACCAGGTCGGGCCGACGCAGCAACAGCTCGGACGGAAGCCCGGCGGGAATCTCGGGCGGGACGAGTTGCTCCACCATCGCGCGGCCCCGCGGGATCGGCCCCGGCGGGCGCCCGAGCAGGGCGTTCAGGCGATTCTCCACCTCGACGATCCGGGCCTCGAGGATCGGGACCTGCGCGCGCGCCGCCTGGAGGGCGCCGTCCGCGCGGGAGGTCTGCAGCAGGGATCCGACGCCGCCGACGTAGCGGCGCTGGAACAACTGCAGGGTCGACCCGAAGGAGTCGACGCTCTCGTTCGCGATCTCGAGCGCGCGGTCGAGCTCGAGCAGGTCGAAGTAGAGCGCCGCGACCTCGGCCACGAGATCGAGCGTCACGCCTCGCTGCGCCGCCTCGGTCGCGAGCAGTCGCCCGCGGGCGGCCTCGGTGGAGCGGCGGATCCGGCCCCAGACGTCGATTTCCCAGGCGAGGTTGAACGCGCCGAGAAAGGAGTTGAAGGTCGCCGCCGAGGTCGACGGCAGGAGAATCTGCCGCTGCCGCTCCGCGTTGCCCCCGTAGCCCACCTGCGGCACGAGCTGCGATTGCGCGATCCCGACGCCGGCGCGGCTCTGCTCGACGCGGGCGATCGCGGCCTCGAGCGAGTAGTTGCCGCGGATCGCCTCGTCGACGAGCGACTGCAGCACCGGGTCGTCGAACACCTTCCACCAGGGAAGGTCGGCGAGCGAGGCGGAAGGCGCGCCGGGCGCCGCGGCCGCGGCCGAGTCCCCGCGGAACGAGGGCGGCACCGGGTACTCGGGCGGGCGGAAGTTCGGCCCGACCGGGCACCCGGCGAGCAGGCTCGCGACGAGTGCGAGGGCCGTGATCGCGACCGGTCGCTTCACGACCCGGGGCTCTCCCCGGCCGGCTCCGGTGCCGCGACCTCGTCGCCGTGCGACCGGTCGCCGCCGCTCAGCCTTTCGACCACGTAGAACGACACGGGGATGACGAAGATCGCGATCAGCGTCGCCGCGAGCATGCCGCCCATGACGGTGCTGCCCATGATCCGGCGCGAGACCGCACCGGCACCCGTCGCACGGACGAGCGGCAGCACGCCGAAGATGAAGGCGAAGGCCGTCATGATGATCGGGCGCAGGCGCAGCTTCGCGCCGGCGAGCGTCGCCTCCACGAGTTCCTTGCCCTTGTCGAGCTCGTCCTTCGCGAACTCGACGATCAGGATCGCGTTCTTCGCGGCCAGCCCGATCAGCATGACGAGACCGATCTGGGCGAAGACGTCGTTCACGAACCGCCGCAGGGTGAGCATGAGGAAGGCGCCGAACACGGCGATCGGCATGCCCAGCAGGACGCTGAAGGGCAGCGACCAGCTCTCGTACTGGGCCGCGAGAATCAGGAACACCATGAGGAGCGAGAAGCCGAAGATCACGCTCGGCGGCACGCCCTTCGCGGCCACCTCTTCCTGGTACGACATGCCGCTGTAGTCGTAGCCCATCTCGCGCGGCATCGTCTCGGCGAAGACCTGCTCGAGCGCGGCCATCGCCTGCCCGGAGCTGACCCCGGGCGCGAGGATGCCGTTGATCTGGGCGGAGCGGTACTCGTTGAACCGGACCGTGAACTCGGGCCCGTGGGTCGTGTTCATGTCGACCAGCGCCGACAGCGGGACCATCTCTCCCGTCTTGTTGCGGACGTAGAACTGCCCGAGGTAGCCGGGCGTCTTCCGGAAGTCGCCCTCGGCCTGCACGTAGACCTGCCAGACCCGGCCGAACCGGTTGAAGTAGTTCACGAACGAGCCGCCCATGAAGGTCTGCATCGTCTTGTAGACGGACTGGAGTTCGACGCCCTGCTTGAGCACCTTGTCGCGGTTCACGGTGGCGAAGTACTGCGGCACGCTCGGGATGAAGGTCGTGGAGATCGACATGAACTCCGGGCGCTTCGACGCCGCCGCGAGGAACTTCTGCGTGGCGTCGGCGAGGAACGAGATGCCCGACCCGGAGCGATCCTCGAGCATGAAGGTGACTCCGCCGGCCGTGCCGACGCCGGGAATGGCGGGCGGCGGGAAGCCGAAAGCGATCGCGTCGGGAAACTCGTGCAACTCGGCGTTCAGCCTCTGCATGATCGTGGCCGCGTCGAGTCCCTGTTCGTCGCGCTCGGCCCACGGCTTCAGCGTGACGAAGTAGAAGCCGTTGTAGGTCGTGTTCGTCATCGACAGGAGGCTGTACCCGACGATCGTGTTGAAGGTCTGGATTCCCGGCGTCCGCGAGAGGACCTCCTCGATCTTGCGGCAGGCCGCGTCCGTGCGCTGCATCGACGCCGCGTTCGGCAACTGCACGTTCATGTAGAAGTAGCCCTGGTCCTCGTCGGGCAGGAATCCCCTCGGCAGCCGCGATCCGAGAAGGCCTGCGGACGCGGCGATCCCGGCGAGCGCGAGCATCGCGAAGAGCGCCTTGTGGATCAGGTGTCGCGAGATTCCGACGTAGCCGTCGGTGATCCGGCCGAAGACCCGGTTGAAGGCGCGGAAGAAGGCGCCGAGCGGCCCCTTCGACTCGGCCCGCGGCTTCAGCAGGAGCGACGCCAGCGCGGGCGAGAGCGAGAGCGCGTTGAACGCGGAGATCACGACCGACACCGCGATCGTCACCGCGAATTGCTGGTAGAGGCTGCCGGTGATGCCGGGGATGAAGGCCGTCGGCACGAAGACCGCGACCAGGATCAGCGCGGTCGCGATGACCGGCCCGGTCACCTCGCTCATCGCCTTCAGGGTGGCGTCGCGAGGCGACATCCCCTCCTCGATGTGGTGCTCGACCGCCTCGACGACGACGATCGCGTCGTCCACCACGATGCCGATCGCGAGCACGAGCCCGAAGAGGGAGAGCGTGTTGATCGAGAACCCGAGCAGCGGGAAGACCGCGAAGGTTCCGACCAGCGAAACCGGGACCGCGAGCATCGGGATGAGCGTCGCCCGCCAGTTCTGGAGGAAGACGAAGACGACGAGGAGGACGAGCGCGATCGCCTCGAAGAGCGTGCGCACGATCTCCCGGATGCCCTCGGTCACGGCGAGCGTCGTGTCGAGCGAGACCGTGTAGTCGATGTCCTCGGGGAACCGCGACTTCATGTCCTCCATGAGGGCCTCGGCGGCCTTCATGGTCTGGATCGCGTTGGTTCCGGCGAGCTGGTAGATCGCGAGGATCGCGG
Organism: bacterium; assembly: GCA_018970825.1. Classification (GTDB taxonomy): domain Bacteria; phylum Desulfobacterota; class Binatia; order UBA12015; family UBA12015; genus REEB422. Next base: position 4,305 of record JAGWVP010000217.1, read on the forward strand.
CCGGCTTCCCGTTCAGGCGCCCCTTCATCAGGTAGTTCTGGGCGCCGAGTTCCACGCGGGCGACGTCCTTCACGCGGACGTAGGAGCCGTCCTCGTTCGCCCGCACGACGACCTGCTCGAAGTCCTCCGCCGAGAGGAGCCGCCCCTGCGCCCGAACCGTGTAGGTGAACTCCTGTCCGGGGGGGATGGGCTCTCCGCCGATCTGCCCCGCGGGGTTCACCGTGTTCTGGGACTCGATCGCCTGGAGGATCTCCGTGGTCGTGACGCCGAGCTTCGCCAGCGTGTCGGGGCGCACCCAGAGCCGCATCGCGTAGTTGCCGGCACCGAAGATCTGCACCTGCGCCACGCCCGGGACGCGCGTCATCGGGTCGTTGACGTTGATGTAGGCGTAATTCGTCAGGAAGAGCGCGTCGTAGGTGCCCTTCGGCGAGTAGATCGAGAAGAGCGCGAGCGGACTCGTCGCGGACGGGCGGATGGTGATGCCGTAGTTCTGCACCGCGAGCGGCAACTGAGAGGCCGCCTGCGAGTAGCGCATCTGGGTGAGGATCTGGTCGGTGTTGACGTCGGTCCCGGGCTCGAAGTCGACGCGGAGGTTCATCTGCCCGTTGTTCGCGTTGTTCGAGTACATGTAGATCGAGCCGTCCACGCCGCTCATCTGCTGCTCGATGGGCGTCGCGACCGACTCTTCCACCGTGAGCGCGTCGGCGCCGACGTAGGTGGCCGAGAGCTGGATCTCCGGCGGCGCGATGTTCGGGAACTGCGCGACGGGGAGCTGCACGATCGCGACGATCCCGAGGATCACCATGATGATCGAGATCACCATGGCGACGATCGGACGGTTGACGAAGAAGCGGGACATCTCGTCGGATCAGGCGGCCTTCGCCGCAGCGGAGGTCGGCGAGGGCAGGATCATCCCGGGCGCGTCGCCCGGCTTCGCGGGAACGACCTTGACGGCAACGCCGGCGCGCACCTTCTCGACGCCCTCGACGACCACCTGGGCGCCCGGCGCGAGCCCCCGGGAGATCACCCAGTCGCTGCCCGTCCGGGGCCCGGGCGTGACCGGGTTCGAGACGACGCGCCCGTCGGGCCCGACCGTGTAGATGCTGAACGCTCCCTGCGTCTCCACGACCGCTCGCTGCGGCACCACGACCGCGTTCCTCAGCACGTCGGTGTCGGTCGTGATCTTGGCGAACTGGCCCGGGCGCAGGATGTTGTCCGGGTTCGGGAACAGGGCCTGGATCGTGATCGTGCCGGTCCGCGGATCGACCTCGCGGTCGGCGGCGGAGATCCGGCCGGGGTGCTCGTAGGTCTCGCCGGTCGACAGGATCATCTTCACCGCCTTCGGCTGCCCGGTGCCGCCGTCGACGCGCTCGGCGATCGCACTCGCGTAGCGCAGGTATTCCTGCTCGCTGATCGGGAACTGCACCTTGATCGGGTCGAGCGTCGACATCGTCGTGAGCACGGTGTTCGTGCCGACCAGGTCGCCGATCTGGGCCGTGTTGATCGCGACGACGCCGTCGATCGGGGCGTAGACCCGGGTCCACTCGAGATTCAGCGCGGCCTGCTGCAAGGCCGCCTTCGCCTGGGCGACGGCGGCGACGTTCGCGAAGTTCTGTTGCGTCGCGTTGTCGAGCTCCTGCTGGCTCACGGCTCCCTGCTTGACGAGCGGCGTG
>JAGWVP010000218.1 GCA_018970825.1 bacterium
CACGAGTCCCTGCAGGAAGAGCAGGAGCGCGAGGAGGGCCGTGCCGCCCGGGCCGCGCGCGCGCCGGGCGGCGAGGCCGAGGATCGCGGGCAGCCAGAAGATCACGGCGTAGCTCGGAGCGGTCGGCAGGAACTCCCACAGCGTCCACCGTGTCGCGAGGAAGGTCCACGCGGCGAGGAGCCCCGCCGGGAACGACCCGGTCCAGCGATCGACGAGCAGGTGGAGCGCGGTCGCGGTGAGCGTCGTTCCGCCGAGCAGGAGAGCGTTCGTCGCGAGGGCCGCGTTCGCGGTGGCGACGAACGCGGGCAGGAAGAGCACGAGGGCACCGAGCGCCATCTCCGCGTAGAGCAGCGCATGGGGTGCAGGGTGGTAGATGTTCGCGTCGAGCAGGCGCGCGGGATCGCGGAGCAGCGCGTTCGTCTCCCAGGCCCCGGCCCAGGCCGTCAGCAGGGCGTCGAACCGGCAGGCGAGCGTCGTGTCGGCGAGGTGCGTCGCAGCCCTCGCAGCGAGCGGCCAGGTGAGCCACGCGACCGTCGCCGCCTGGCAGAGCAGGGCGGCTGCCATCCGGAGCCCGGCGCCGGGTGGCCGGCGGGGCCGGTCGACCCGGCCGCTCCGGTCCGGGAATGCCTCGCGGCGGGCCATGTTCGGGTGGGATCCTCGATCTCCCGCCGACGATGATCGCACCGGGCTCGGCGGGAATCGGCCTATAGACCGCCCCGCGAGCGCTGGCTATCGTCGGCGGCGAGGCGGCGAGCAAGGGGGCCGCGGAGAGGCTCGAATGAACACGACGATCCCGCAGCGGGCCCTTCGGGGGCTCCTCACGGCACTCGCCGCGACCGCGACGCTCGCCTGCAACTCGCCGCGCGTCGACATGAAGGACCAGGAGTCGTTCTCCAAGTCGGTCGAGAGCCTGAAGGAGTCGCTCACCGAGGAGGAGGCGAAGAGGCTCGAGGAGGCGACGATCGTCGTGATGGCGGACACGGTGAAGCCGCCGGTTCCTCTCCTCAAGGTGAAGCCGGAGCAGTGGGCGCAGATCCGCGCCCGCCTCGACGGGAAGACGCCGAGGCAGATCATCGCGATGGCCGACGAGATCCGTTCGCGATCGGCCGCCGCGGGCGAAGGTGCCGCCGCCGCAGACGCGGCCCCGGCCCCGGACGCGGCCCCCGCCCCGGAAGCAGCGGCCCCCGCGGCCCCTGCGCAGGCGGTACCGGCCGCGCCCGCCGCCGCCGCCGCGCCGCACTGACCCGGAGAGATCAGTCCCCGAGCGATTCCGGGGCGGGGAACGTCCCGGTCTCGAGTCCCTCGCGAAACCCGCGCGCCCGCCTCCAGTTCGGACGGAGGCGGATCGCCTGCTCGATCTCGCGCCGCGCGCCCTGCGAGTCGCCCCCCCGGTGGAGGGCCGTGGCGAGGGCGTAGCGCGCCTCGGGCGATCCCGGTGCGAGCTTCACGGCCTCGAGGAGGGATGCGGTCGCCTCGCCCCCTCGGCCGAGCTCGCCGAGGGCGATCCCGAGCCTGAGGCGTGCGTCCGCATCCTGCGGGTCGATTCGCACGACCGCCTGCCACTCTCCGACCGCCGCCGGGAGGTCGCCGCGCGCCGCGAGCGCGTCGGCCAGGTTGAAGCGCGCGTTCGCGTAGTCCGGGTCGGCGTTCACGGCGCGGCGCAGGAAGGGTTCGGCGTCCGAGGGGCGTCCGAGCGCGAGCAGGCAGATTCCCTGCGTGTTCAGGAGTTGCGGCGTCGCGTCCGCGCGGCCGGCCGCGTCGGCGAGGACCCCGAGCGCGTCGGCGGCCCGGCCACGTCGCACGAGCAGGTTCGCCCACGAGAGCCTCGGCTCGGCCCAGCCCGGTCGCGAGCGCAGCGCGGACTCGAAATGGGCGATCGCCTCGGCGTCGCGGCCCGCGTCCCGGTCCACGAGCCCGAGCAGGTAGTGCGCCTTGTGGTTGCCGGGGTCGCGCTGCAGCGCGCGCGAATAGAGCGAGCGGTCGTTGCGCCAGTGCTCGATCTCGGCCCGCACGGAGACGGCCCCGGCGGAGACGGCCGCGACGGCCGCGACCACGGCGAGACGGCGCCCGGCCACCGTCGACCGCAGGAGGTCGTGGGCGAGCCAGGTCGCCGCGATCAGCAGGCCGACCGACGGCAGGTAGGTGTAGCGGTCGGCCCGGGCCTGCTCGCCGACCTGCAGCACGCCCGCGACCGGCGACAGCATCGCGAGGTACCAGAGCCAGCCGACCGCGAGCCACGGCCGACGGTCCCGGGAGGCGACGGCGAGCGCGGTCGCGACCGCGAGTGCCGCCCCGCAAGCGAGCGCCGTCGCCGCCGGGATCGTCTCGAAGGGGTAGAAGAACGAGAGGCCGGACGGCCACGCGGTCTTCGCGACGTACCAGGCGGCGGAGTGGAGCGCGTTCGCGACCCGCTCGCCGAGCGGGATGAGTTCGCTCGCTCGCGTGGCGCCGCGCGCCCGCTGGGCGACGATCGCCGCCACTCCCGCCGCGATGGAGAGGGCGAAGAGCGGGAGTTTCTCCCGGAGGCGCGCGCCGAGGGGAGGGCCGAGCGGCCGCCGCGGGTCGAGTCGACCGAGCGGCCAGAAGTCGAGCAGGAGCAGGACGACCGGCACCGTCACGAGCATCGGCTTCGCGAGGAGTCCCGCCGCGAGGAGGGTCGCGGCCGCGACGCGATCGACGGACCCGCGGGAGCGGGTCCAGCGGGTCCACGCCGCCATCGTCGCGAACGCGAAGACGGCCGACAGCACGTCCTTGCGCTCGGAGATCCAGGCGACCGACTCCGCGCGCTGCGGGTGCAGCGCGAACAGCGCGGCCACGACCCAGCTCCGCCCGGTCGCCCCCGTCGCGGAGCGAAGGAAGAGGAAGAGGAGCGCCGAGGCGAGCGCGTGCAGGAGGACGTTGGTCTCGTGGAAGCCGCCCGCGGCGGTGCCGCGCAGCGAGGCGTCGGCGGCGAGCGAGATCCAGGTGAGCGGGACCAGGTTGCCGTCGCGGGGCCGGAAGGAGTCCGCGATCGACGACCACGAGAGGCCGCCCTGCACGAGCGGATTCGAGGTCACGTAGATCGGGTCGTCGAAGCGCAGGAACTCGAAGCCGTTCGCCGGCCGGAAGACGGCGACGACGAGCGCCGCGAGGAGCCCCGCGAGAGCGGCGCGTCCGACGGGGGTTCGGCCGGGATCGCCGGTGCTCATCGCGCCCGCAGACTAGCCCGGGGCACCCGGGGCAGGGCAAGCGGCGCGGCGTCCCCGGGGCGCCCTCGACGAGGGGCCCCGCGCTCCCTCCCGCTTTCGCGCGCGGTCCGTTATCGGGAGGGAATGCCCCAGTTCATCTTCACGATGCGCGACCTGCGCAAGGTGTACCCGCCCGACCGCGTCGTCGTCGACGGGATCAACCTCTCCTTCTACCACGGTGCCAAGATCGGCGTGCTGGGCCTGAACGGCGCCGGCAAGAGCACGCTGCTGCGGATCATGGCCGGGCTCGACCGCGAGTTCTCCGGCGAGGCCCGGCTCGGCGAGGGCTACACGGTCGGCTACCTGCCGCAGGAGCCCGCGCTCGACCCCGACAAGACCGTGCGCGAGATCGTCGCCGAGGGCGTCGCGCCGATCCGGGCCCTGCTCGACGAGTTCGAGGAGGTCTCCAACAAGCTCGGCGAGCCGATGAGCGACGAGCAGATGGAGAAGCTGCTCGCCCGCCAGGCCGACCTGCAGGACAAGATCGAGGCGGCGAACGCATGGGAGCTCGACCGCACGCTCGACGTCGCGATGGACGCGCTCCGCTGCCCGCCGGCCGACGAGGGCACGGCGCACCTCTCCGGCGGCGAGCGCCGCCGCGTCGCGCTCTGCCGTCTCCTCCTCCAGTCGCCCGACCTGCTCCTGCTCGACGAGCCGACGAACCATCTCGACGCCGAGTCCGTCGCGTGGCTCGAGCGTTTCCTGTCCGAGTACAAGGGCACGGTCGTCGCCGTCACCCACGACCGCTACTTCCTCGACAACGTCGCGGGCTGGATCCTCGAGCTCGACCGCGGCCGCGGCATCCCCTGGGAGGGGAACTACACCTCCTGGCTCGAGCAGAAGCAGAAGCGGCTCGCCCTCGAGGAAAAGCAGGAGTCCGCGCGCCAGCGCACGCTCGCCCGCGAGCTCGAGTGGGTGCGTCTCGCGCCGCGCGCGCGACAGGCGAAGGGCAAGGCCCGTCTCGCCGCCTACGAGAAACTGCTCGCCGAGGGGCCGGGCGAGCGGATCGGCAAGGCCGAGATCGTGATCCCCGCCGGCCCGAGGCTCGGCGGCGTCGTGGTCGAGGCGAAGAACGTCTCGAAGGGGTACGACGACCGGCTGCTGATCGACGACCTCACGTTCTCTCTCCCGCCGGGCGGCATCGTCGGCGTCATCGGGCCGAACGGCGCCGGCAAGACGACCCTCTTCCGCATGGTCGCGGGCCAGGAGACGCCGGACTCCGGCACGCTCCGGATCGGCGACACGGTTCAGCTCGCCTACGTCGACCAGTCGCGGGACTCGCTCGACGGCAAGAAGACCGTCTTCGAGGAGATCAGCGGCGGGCAGGAGAAGATCATGCTCGGCAAGCGCGAGGTGAACGCGCGCGGCTACTGCTCCTGGTTCAATTTCCGGGGCTCGGACCAGCAGAAGCAGGTCGGCGCCCTCTCGGGCGGCGAACGCAACCGCGTCCACCTCGCGAAGCTGCTGAAGAGCGGCGGCAACCTGCTGCTGCTCGACGAGCCGACGAACGACCTCGACGTCGACACGCTGCGGGCCCTCGAGGTCGCGCTCAACGACTTCCCGGGCTGCGCCGTCGTGATCACCCACGACCGCTGGTTCCTCGATCGCGTCGCCACGCACATCCTCGCCTTCGAGGGCGAGGTCGAGGAAGGCAAGGGACCGGAGGTCAACTTCTTCGCCGGCGACTTCGAGGCCTACCACGAGTGGCGCGAGGCGGAGCGCAAGCGCCGCGGCCTGCGTCCCAAGTCGCGGGCGGGCAAGTACGCGCAGCTGCTGCGCGACTGAGCACGGCGCGCGAGTCGCGAGCGTGGCGGACCATCCGTTCGACCTGTCGACGGCGGCGCGGCTGGGAGATCCCTGGCTCGCGCCGACCGAGGACTTGGCGCGCGCGTTCCACCTGCTCGATCACTACGAGCCGGCGGACGCGACCCAAGAGGAGTTCCAGCGGCGCATGCTCGACCTGATCGAGCGCCACCCGCAGGACGCGCACCGCCGCAGCCTGCTCGAGGGTCATCTCACCGCGAGCGCGCTCGTGGTCGACGCGCACTTCGAGCGCGCCCTGCTCACGCACCATCGCAAGCTCGATCGCTGGCTGCAGCTCGGCGGCCACTGCGACGGGGACGCGAACCTCGCCCACGTCGCGCTGCGCGAGGCCACCGAGGAGAGCGGCATCCCCGACCTCGCGGTGCTGCCGGTGCCGATCGACCTCGACATCCACGCAATTCCCGCGCGCGGCGCCGAGCCGGAGCACTTCCACTACGACACGCGCTTTCTCGTCATCGCGCCCCCCGGGGCCGTCGAGGTGCTGTCCGAGGAATCGCACGCTCTGCGCTGGATCGCGAGCCATGAGCTGGGTGGCCTCGCCGCCGACCTCTCCCTGCGGCGCCTGTTCCAGCTGGTGTTCGGGGCCTGAACGACGCGTCCGGAGGGGCAAATCTGCCCCCAAAATCGCGCCGACGGCGTAACGTGAGGCCGCTAGTGGCGGATCGGGGCGGGAGAGCCTGCGGTGCGCCGCAGGTCCCCACCATGCTCCACCACCACACCTTCGTCGCCCTGCTCCCCCTCCTCGCGACCCCCGCCGCCGCCCAGTCGCTGATGGCGTCTCACTCCGGCGGCGCCAACGTGCGCGCGGGCACGAGCATGCTCACGTACCCGGACTGGAACGGGGACGGCATCGACGACGTGATCGTCGGTGAGCCCGGCTTCAACTCCGGTCGCGGTCG
>JAGWVP010000219.1 GCA_018970825.1 bacterium
CGGACGACGAAGCGCAGGGCGAACAGGTAGGCCGCGAGCAGCAGGGTCGCGGAGACGAGGAAGTCGAAGCCCGCGTAACGCTCCGCGAGGAAGCCCTCGCCGACCTTCCAGAGCACCCAGGCGCCGAGCGCGTACACCGGGAGGTCGAGGATCCAGCCGAGTCGGCGCAGCAGGCCGTGCTCGGCCGCCGCCGGCAGGTCGCGTCCGACGAGCCTCGCCCACGCCTCGCCGACCGCGGCTCCCGCGGCGGCCCGGCCGGTCTCGGCATCGGGCATGCCGAGCGCCTCGGGGAAGCGCGTGAGCCGCCCGGCGCGGACTCGTGCCTGCGAGAGCGCGTCGGCATGCCAGGAAGCGAACTCGCCCTCCGCGGGCAGGAGCGTTCCGGCGTCTCCCAGGCGCTGCTCGCGGAGGGAGCGCTGGACGCCTTCGGCGGCGAGCGCGCCCGCGGCCGTCCCGGCCGCGACGAGCGGGTTGCGCGTCGCGAGCACGGCACTCGCCCCGAGACCGAGCGAGGCGAGCCCGCCGGTGCGGATCGCCCAGCCGCCGGGCCCGTCCCATCGCCGCGCGGCCTCGGCCCAGAGGAGCTCGCACACGTCGGCACGCCGGAGCCCGAGCCGCTCTCCCACCTCCTCGGCGCACCGCTCGCCGAGCAGGTCGTAGCCCTTCGCGGCGTCGTCGGGCAGCGCGTCGAGGTCGGGTCCGGCCTCGCGCCGCACCTCGTCGAAGAGCGCCCCGAGCCGGGCCGCCGTGCCGAGCGCGTTCAGCCGGCGGACGCCGGTGATCACTCCCTCGCGCACGAGGTCCTGCAGCGCGCGGCAGAGCTCCGCCCAGCCCTCGGAGCGGGGCTGCGACTGCGCCTCGCGTGCGCTCACCGCGAGCACCGGCGCCCCGGGCGCGCGCCAGCGCTCCGCCGCCATGCCCCGGATCTGCGCGAGGATCGCGTCGCGCGACTCGGGCGTGAGCTCGTCGGCGCGGTTCAGGACGAACAGCAGGTGACGCCGGCCGGCGAAGGCGTCGAGGAAGGACACCGACGCCTCCTCGAGCACCGACTGGTGGTGGAGGACGACCACGAGCACGTCGCTGCGCTCGGCGAGCGCGGTCACCGTGTCGCGGTTGCGCTCGTCGACGCTGTTCATGTCGGGCGCGTCGACCAGCACCTGCGCGGTCCACGGGCCGCTCGCCGCGTCGTAGCGGACGACCGCGACCCCCGGGGCGTCGGGTCCGCTGCCGCCGACCCCGTCGACCAGCTCCGAGAGGTCCGCGTCTTCCGGCGCGTAGACGACCGGCTCGCGCGTCGTCGGCCGGTTCACGCCCTCCTTCGCGACGCGGCGACCGGCGAGCGCGTTGAGGAGCGTCGACTTGCCGGCGCCCGTCGCCCCGACGAGCGTGACGACGGCCGCCCGGCGGACGCGGTCGAGCTGGCGGTCGAGGTCGGCGAGCAGGCCGTCGATCTCCGGGCGCCGGCGCTCGACGGGCCGCAGGACCGCGACCGCGTCGACCCGTTCGCGGAGCCCCGCGCGCAACCGGTCGAGCGCCGCGCGCAGGCTCCCGGTCGCCTCTTCCGAGAACGGCTCCATCCCGTCCTCAGCCCCGCAACTCGCGCCGCAGGCGGTCGAGGTCGTCGCCGACCCGGCCGTCCTCCTCGAGACGAGCCCGGATCCGCGAGGCGGTCTCGGGCAGAGCCGCGTCGACCAGGTGGCGGGCGAGCTGGTGGCCGCGCACCTCGGTCCAGCGCCGTCGCGCCTCGGCCATGATGCCCGTGCCGAGCACGTGCGCGTACTTCTCGAACAGGACCGTGCCCACGACTCCTCCACCGACCGCGGCGAGGTCCGAGCCGAAGCCGCCGGTGGTGACGATGACGGCCGCCGCGAGCGCGATCGGCACGAGCGTCGCGAGGTCGGCCGCCGCCTGGATGTCGATGTCGAAGCCGCGCGCCTCGATCGCCTTCTCGACGAGCTGCTCGCAGGCCTGCCGGAACTCCGCGACCTCCGCCTCCTGCATCGCGAGCCCCTCGACCGCGACCGCCTCGGCCGCCGCGCGGCGCGAGTCGTCGAGGTCGCGGTCGAGCGAGGCGACCACGTCGGGCGAGGCCGACGCGCGCGCGGGGTTGCGCGCCTCGCGCCCGAGATCCCGGACGACCTCCTCCCAGAACGAGGGCCAGGCGCGCCGCAGCTCCTCCCGCTCGATGCTCCCGAGCGTCGCCTCGGGCCGGTCCGGACTCGCCTGGGTCCCGCCGCGCAGCAGGGCGGGCACGCTCTCGATCCCGACCCGGATGCGTCGCAACGTCGTCCGCCAGCTGCGCGACAGGGGATTGCTCCTGCGGTCGAGGACGGCGCGGAACGCGTCGACGAAGGGCCGCGCCGGCATCGCGGCCGACGCGATCCTCATGCCCGCGTCGAAACCCCGGGTCTCGGCGGCCTGCAGGACCGCCGCCGATCGCCGGCCCTCGTCCGCGAGGGCGGTGCCGGTCTCGCGGAGCGCGTCGTCGAGGCGCGCCATCGCGGCATCCACGGCCCGCCGCTTCACCCACGCGATCTCGTCGACGTCGAACAGCACGTCGCGCAGCCTGCGTCCGCCCTCGAGGGCGACCGGCTCGAGGGGCGCGGTCCCCCGCTGCACGTCGAGGCTGTGCGGGGCCCAGAAGGCGGCGATCGGGCTCGTCCCGACGTCGGCGGCGAGCTTGTCCACGTGGGCCCGGGCGACCTCGGCGTCGCTCGCCTCGTTATAGACCAGCATCCACGGCCGACCGTGCTGCAGCCAGCGCTCGAGAAACGTCACGACGGCCTTGTTCTGGTAGGAGTGCCGGGTGACGACCGCGACGACCAGGTCGGCGACGGTGAGGAGCGACTCGCTCGCGAGCCGGTTGTCCTCGAGGATGCTGTCGAAGTCGGGCGTGTCGATCAGCATGAGCCCACGCGGCAGGGTCGACTCCTCCGCGTAGAGGAGCACCGAGGGGTCGACGGTCGCGCCGAGCGGCGCATCGCCGCCGGCCGCGGAGAGCGGCTCGAGGCGGAAGCGGGCGAGGGTCGGCTCGGCGCGCAGCTCCCCGAGCAGTCCCGGGTGCAGAACGCCGACCAGGCGTCGGGTCGCCCCGCCGGTGGGCAGCGAGGGACTCAGCGTGCGACCCGCGAGCGCGTTGAACAGCGCCGACTTGCCGGCGTTGTTGGGCCCGACGATGCCGGCGACCAGGTAGGCGTCCGCGCCCGCCGAGCGGGGCAGCAGGTCGCGCTGCAGCACGTCGAGGGCCGCCGCGGCGGCCGGGAGGCGCCCCGAGAGCGGCAGGACCGCGTCCCGGGCGGAACGCAGGATCTCCGACTTGTCCCCGCCCGCCCCCATCGAACGCGGCAGGAAACCACAAGGCCGCGGCGATGCACAACGCGCCGACCGGGCACCGTCACCGACGGCAGACGCAGTGGTCGGGACTTGCACCCGGCGAGTCGGGTGCATCCGGGGACGCGTCCGCTCGGACGTCTCCCCGGACCTCGCGTCGAATTTCGAGTCGAACGCGACGATTTCGCTTCCAAAATTCCTGCACCGTGATATAACCCCATTTTGAAGAAGCCGGGCCTTCGACGCGTGCATAGGGACGCATGCGCTCCCGGCGGCAAGGAGGAGGGGTTTGATGGCTGTGAGGAAGACGGCCGCCCGCAGGCGGGTGGCCAAGAAGGCAGTGGTGGTGGCGGTGGTGGCGGCGAAGCCGCGTCGCCGGGCGCGTCGTCGCGTTGCGGCGGTCGCGAAGGTGGTCGCGAAGCGCGCCGTGCGTCGCACGGCGACCCGTCGCGCGGTCGCCCGCAAGGTCGCGAGGACGGCCGTCCGCAAGGCCGCGGTCCGTCGCGTCGTCCGCAAGACGGCGGCGAAGCGCGTCGTCCGCAAGGCCGTCCGTCGTCGCGTCGTTCGCCGCGCGGTCGTGCGCCGTGCGGTGAAGCGCGCCGTCGTCCGCAAGGTGGTGAAGCGCGCCGTCGCGCGGCGCGTGGTCCGCAAGGCCGTCCGTCGCGCGGGGGTGCGCAAGGCCGTCCGTCGCGCGGTCGTCCGTCGCGCCGTGAAGCGCGCCGTCGTGCGCGGTGCGGTCCGTCGTGCGGTCGTCCGTCGCGCCGTGAAGCGCGCCGTCGTGCGCCGCGCGGTGAAGCGCGCGGTCGTCGGCGCCGTCGTGAGGCGCGCGGTGGCCGGGGCCGCCGTGAAGCGCGTCGTGCGCCGCGGCGTCCGCCGCAAGGCCGCCCTTCCGAACCTCGGGCTCGGCCTGGGTCTCGGCGGGATCTGAGTCTTCTCGCGACGTGCCCCGTCGGCGAGGCCGGCGGGGCGCGTCGCCCGGTTCCGAGGCGGCTTCCCGCGGAGCCTAGAGTCGTTCGATGAGCGTGCCGGTGCCGAGTCCGCCGCCGCAGCACATCGCGACCAGGCCGTAGCGGCCGCCGGTGCGCTCCAGTTCGTGGAGCGCGGTCGTGATCAGGCGAGCCCCGGTGCTCCCGGTCGGGTGACCGAGCGCGATCGCTCCCCCGTTCGGGTTCACGCGCTCGGGATTCGGTCGGAGTTCCTTCTCCCAGGCGAGCACGACCGACGCGAAGGCCTCGTTCACCTCGAACACGTCCACCTGGTCCACGCCGAGCCCCGCCTCGGCGAGCACCTTGCGGCTCGCCGGGATCGGGCCCTTCAGCATCGTCACCGGGTCGACGCCGACGAGCGTGGTCGCGACGATCCGCGCACGCACCCGGAGCCCGAGCGCCTTCGCCCGCTCCGGCGAGGCGAGCAGCACCGCGGATGCCCCGTCGGAGACCTGCGAGGACGTGCCCGCGGTGTGAATGCCCTCGGGCATCACCGGGGCGAGCGTCGCGAGCTTCTCGAGCGAGGAGTCGCGAAGCCCCTCGTCGCGCGCGACCCGGCGCATCTCGCCGGTGGGCTTGCCCTCGGCATCGAGCACCGGGGCGTCGACCGGGACGATCTCGCGGTCGAAGCGGCGTTCGTCCCACGCGCGCTTCGCGTACTGCTGGCTGCGCAGACCGAAGCGGTCGGTGTCCTCGCGTCCGATGCCGTATTCCCTGGCGATCATCTCCGCGCCCTGGAACTGGGAGGTCGGCTCGTAGTGGGCGACGTAGCCCGGCGAGAGCGGCGAGCCGCCCTTCATGTTCGTGCCGAGCGGAACGCGCGTCATCATCTCGATGCCGCAGGCCAGCACCAGGTCCTCGATCCCCGCGCCGACGAGGCCCGCCGCGAGCGAGGTCGCCTGCTGCGAGGAGCCGCACTGCGCGTCGACCGTGGTCGCCGCGACCTCCATCGGGAAGCCCTGGCCGAGCCAGGCGACGCGGGCGAGGTTGAAGGACTGCTCGCCGACCTGCGAGACGCATCCCCCGATCACCTGCCCGATCGCGGCGGGATCGACCCCGGCGCGCTCGACCGCCGCGCGCTGGACCGCACCGAGCAGGTCGGCCGGATGAACGCCCGCGAGACCGCCCTTGCGGCGGCCGATCGGGCTGCGGACGGCCTCGACGACGTACACCTCGCGCATGATCGACTCCCTCGGCTGCGAGCCGCCTCTCGGGGCGGCCCGGGAACGCGACGTGGCTAGCGGAAGGGTCGACTCCGCGCGAGCCCACGCGAGGGGGCGGCGGACCGCCGGGCGGCACCGCCCCCTCGCCTGCACGGGAGCGCTGGGGTAGACACCGGCCATGGAGATCGCCCTGAACGAGGAGGACGGCCGGTTCCGCGACGAGGTGCGCGACTTCCTCGCGCGCGAAATCCCGCGCGACTGGCCGCATCCTCCCGGCACCGGATCCTTCGAGATCGGCGACGAGGAGTTCCCCCGCCTGCGAGCCTGGCAGCGCAAGCTCTTCGACGCGCGCCTGATCGGCATCACCTGGCCGTCCGAGTACGGCGGACGCGACGCCCCGCCCCACCATGACGCGATCCTCCAGGACGAGATGGTCCGCGCGGGTGC
>JAGWVP010000220.1 GCA_018970825.1 bacterium
GAATACGACTCGAGCCTCGCGATCGTGAGCCTCACGCGGCCCTGCTGGTCGCCGGTCGCCGCGACGAGCGTGGGCTGGATCGGTTCGCCCCGGTCGTCGGTCAGGCGGAAGACCGCCTCGGTCCTTCCGTCCTGCGCGATCGAGGCGGACTCGATGACCGCGACCGTGCCCTTGCCGGCGTTTCCGCTCGGGGGCGGCGTCGGCCCCGGCGTCGGCGTCGGGGAGGACGGCTTGCCGCCGCCGCCCCCGCCGCAGGCCCCGAGCTCGAGCGCGATCGACAGCAGGACGAACCGGGCCCACGAGTTCGATCGACGGCAGGTCATGAGCAGCCCCCTCGACGCGCCCCGTGACGTGGCGGGCGCCGCAGGCCGAGGTGTCTCAGGACGGCGGAGCTCTGAAAAGGCCGACTACTCCGGTCGGAATGGTCGGACCCGAGACGCGCACGAAGGACGAGGCGCTCCCTCGGGACGAAGAGAAGGGGCGGCGACCGGGTCTCCCGGTCGCCGCCCCGTTTCGGACGGCACGGGGCTCGCGCCCCGGGCTCGATCTCAGAGTGCGAAGAGCTTCTTCGCGTTCTCGCCGAGGATCCGCTTCTTCGAGGAGTCCGAGAGGTCGTTGCGCTCGACGATGAACTTCGCCGTCTCCGGGAACGCGCAGTCCCAGTGGTAGTAGTCCGAGGCGTAGAGGATGCGCTCGTCGCCGCAGAGCTTCACGACCTCCGGGATCATCTTCTCGTCGGGGTCGCAGGAGATCCAGCAGTTCGAGTGGAAGTACTCGCTCGGCTTGCGGCGGATGTTGGGGGCCTGCTCGGGCATCTTCTCCCAGTGCTCGTCGAGCCGCCAGAGCCAGAAGGGCAGCCAGCCGCAGCCCGACTCCATGAAGGCGACTCGCAGCTTCGGAAAGCGCTCGAAGATGCCGCCGACGCAGAAGGCGTCGAGGGCGATCATGTTCCCGACCGGGTGGGTGATCGCGTGGACCTCGAGCCGGGTGTTGAAGCGGTCGACGCAGACCGGGTACTGGTCGGGGGCCTGGCCCCCGCCGTGGACGCAGACCGGCACGCCGAGCCGCTCGGCCTCCGCCCAGACCACGTCGAAATCGGGATGGTCGAGGTTCTTGTCGCGGACGTGCTGGGTGCAGACCATGCCCTTCAGCCCGAGCTCGGTGATCGAGCGCCGCAGTTCCTTCGCCGCGGTCGGCGGGTCGATCATCGGGAGCTTCGCGACGCCGAACACGCGGCCGCCGCACTGCTTCGAAAACGCGGCCTTCGAGTTGTTCACCGCCTGGCAGAGCGCGAGCGAGAAGTCGGGGTCGAGCATCGCCCATTCCTCGCCGGCACCGCCGGGGAACGTGATCGTCACGTCGATGCCCTCGAGATCCATGTCCTCGAGCCGCTTCTTCGGGTCGTTCATGCCCGGGCGAACGTCGAACTTGTCGCCCTTGCGCGCCTGCCCGCCGCCGGGGATCGGAAGGCGGCCGTAGTGCTTCTTGATCTTCTCGCGGTAGGCCGCGAGCGTCGGCAGCCACTGCTCGCCGACGGTCTCCTGCCAGTTGGCGAACTCGCCGCCGTGCCCGTCCGCGTCGATCACCTGGTAGTTGAAGCGTCCCATCGTATCCCTCTCCCTGGCTGGTGGGCGGCCCTGCTCAGGCCGTCAGGTCGAAGACGCCCCGGGCGAGCTCGCCCCGCTCGAGGTCCTCGATCGCATGGTTGACGTCGTCGATCCGGTAGTGTCGCGTGATGAGCTCGTCGATCTTGAGTCGGCCGCGCAGGTAGAGGTCGGCGAGCATGGGGAAGTCGTGCTGGGGGCGCGCCGTGCCGTAGCGGCAGCCGAGAATCCCGCGATCGACGCGCAGCGCATTCACGACGAACTCGGCGCGTGCGTCCAGCCTCGGAACCCCGACGATGACGAGAGTACCCCCGGGGGCGAGGCTGGCAAACGCCTGCTCGATCGCCTTCAGGTGGCCGACCGCCTCGAAGGCCCAGTCCACCCCCCGGCCGCCGGTCGAATCCTTGATCTGCTGGACCGGGTCGCCCTCGCGGCCGTCGACCAGGTCGGTCGCCCCGAAACCGCGGGCGAGCTCGAGCTTCGCCGGCAGGAGGTCGACCGCGAAGATCCGGCCGGCACCCGCGAGCACGCCCCCCTGGATCACGTTGAGCCCGATCCCGCCCGTCCCGAAGACCGCCATCGTGCTGCCGGCCTCGACCTTGGCCCGGTTCAGGACCGCGCCGACGCCGGTGATGATGCCGCAGCCGATGAGCGCCGCCTGGGGCATGGGGATGCCGCGGGGGACAGGGATCGCGCTCGAGGCGCGCACCACCGTGAGCTCCGCGAAGGTCGAGGCGTTCGCGAAGTTGTAGGCCGGCTTCCCTCCAGCGGTCGTGAAGGGCGTCGAGGGGCGCGGCGGGTGATGACAGACGGTCGGATGACCGACGTCGCAGGCCGGGCACTGCCCGCAATGCGCGAGCGTCGACAGGACGACCGGATCGCCCTCGCGCAAGGTGCGGACGCCGCGGCCGACCGACTCCACGATCCCCGCCCCCTCGTGGCCCATCACCGTCGGGCGCGGCGTCGGGTAGGTGCCGTCGATCGCGCTCACGTCCGAGTGGCAGAGACCGGCCGCGCGAATCGCGACTCGGACCTCGCCCTCCTCGGGCGCGCGCACCGCGACGTCCTCGACCGAGACGGGCTTGCCCACTTCGTGGAAGACGGCTGCCTTCAAGGGGTTCCCTCCGCGACCGACCGGCTCACGCCGTCCAGCCGATGTACTTGAGCTCGCTGTAGGCGGAGAGGGCGAACGCGCCGCCGTCGCGCCCGATGCCGCTTCGCTTGTAGCCGCCGAAGGGAGCGTCGGGGTTGGGCGGGCTTCCGTTGATCTGGACGGTGCCCGTGCGGAGTGCGCGCGCGACCCGCAGCGCCCGCCCGGCGTCCTTCGTCCACACGTACCCGTAGAGCCCGAATTCGGAGTCGTTCGCGATCGCGATCGCCTCGGCCTCGTCGCGGAACGGAATCGCCGAGATCACCGGGCCGAAGATCTCCTCGCGGGCGATCTTCATGTCGTTGCGGACGCCGGTGAACAGCGTCGGCTCGAAGTAGAAACCCCGCTCCGGCCGCGCCGGCCGGCGACCGCCGCAGGCGAGCTTCGCGCCCTCGGAGACGCCGAGGGCGACGTAGCGCTCGACACGCTCGACCTGGGCGCGGGAGACGAGCGGCCCCACCACCACCCCGGGCTCCTCGGGAGCGCCGATCCGGAGAGCGGCCGCGGCCTGCGCCATCCGGGCGGTGAACTCGTCGTACAGGGACGCCTCGACGAGCAGCCGCGTGGGCGCGATGCAGATCTGTCCGCTGTGGAACGTCCAGGTCGTCATCGCGCCGCGCAGGGCGCGCTCGACGTCGCAATCCGCGAAGACCACGTTCGCGGACTTGCCCCCGAGTTCCTGCAGCGTGCGCTTCATCCCGCGCGCGGCGACCTCCTCGATCCGCTCGCCGACGGCCGTGCTGCCGGTGAACGAGATCATGTCGACGTCCGGCGACGCGACCAGCGCCTCGCCGATCGCCGGCCCCGAACCGGAGACCAGGTTCACGACCCCGGGGGGAAACGCCTCCGCCACGATGCGGGTCATCTCGATCACGCCCATCGGATCGACCGGCGGCGGCTTCACGACCACGGTGTTGCCGCAGGCGAGCGCCGGCGCGACCTTGCCCGCCGAGTTGGTCATGGGGAAATTGAACGGGCTGATGCAGGCGACGACGCCGACCGGCTCGCGCACGACGAATCCGGCCGCGACCGTGGTCGGCCCGCCGCCCGGCGCCGCCCGCTCGAGCGGCGGCAGTCCCTGCTCGCAGGGCTCCTCGGCGAGGTCCGCGTAGCGGGCGAAGCGCTGCGCCACCTCGGCCACCTGCAGGCGTTCGGCGATCGGCCGCAGCGCCCCGGTCTCGGCGACGGTCAGGTCGACCAGGCCCGGGACCGCCTTGCGGAAGCGCTCGGCGGCGTCGCGCAGGCAGGCCCCGCGCTCGGCGCCGCTCATCCGTCGCCACGGGCCCTCCTCGAAGGCGCGACGGGCCGCGCGGGCCGCCGCGGCGACCTGCGCTTCCGAACATTCGGGCGCGTGCCCGGCGACCCCTTCGGTCGCCGGGTTCACGAGCTCGTAGGTGCCGCCGTCGGCCGGCACCCACTCGCCCCCGACCAGGACGCGGTCGAAGACCGGAACGGGAGGAGCCATCGGACGGTTCCGCGGGATCCCGGTCGCTCAGGCCGCGCGCGAGGCGAGCGCGGCCTCGCGATGCCGCGTCGTGCGGTGCACCGGATCCTTGTCGAAGCGC
Source organism: bacterium (assembly GCA_018970825.1). GTDB lineage: Bacteria > Desulfobacterota > Binatia > UBA12015 > UBA12015 > REEB422. The sequence continues at coordinate 4,320 of JAGWVP010000220.1, forward strand.
GGAAGAACGTGCTTGCCGAACGTCTCGACCGACTTCAGCACGAGCTTCTGGTCCATCACCATGGTGAGCGGGGCGTAGATCAACTGGTCGACGCCGAGCTCCTCGTAGCGCTGGATCGAGGCGGCGATCTCGTCGGGCGAACCGATCATGTAGCCGCCCGCCTTCGTGCGCTGCTCGAGCGCCTCCACGGTCGGCTCCGGGATCGAGACCGGGCCGCTCTGCGGCATGCCCTTGGGGCGCGGCACCGAATCGAGCCACTTGAAGAAGAACTCGAGGAACTTGCCGGTCTTGGCCTTGCTGAAGTGGTGGCGGGCCTCGTCGCCGTCCTCGAGGCAGAACATCTGGCTCGTCACGGCGATGTTGTCGTTCACGAACCCGCCGACCGGCTTGCGGCACTTCGCGATCGCGTCCTTGTAGGACTTCACGAGCGGCCGGACGTCGTCCATCGTGCCGTTCACGAAGCAGAGGGCGCCGAGCCCGAGTTCGCCGGCGAGCGCGAAGGTCCCCGGGCTCGAGCAGGCGAGCCACATCGGCGGATTCGGCTTGGAGAACGGCTTCGGCAGCACGTTGCGGTTCGGCATCTTGAAGAAGCGTCCCTCGAACTCGTAGGGCCCCTCCTCCCACATCCGCGGGATCTGCTCGAGCGACTCCTGCCACATCTCCTTGGTGAGCGGGGCGTCGGGGATCGCGAACCCGCCCCACTCCGCCGACGAGGATCCGCGCCCCGTGCCGAACTCGACGCGGCCCTCGGTCAGGTGGTCGAGCGTCGCGATGCGCTCGGCGACGCGGGCCGGGTGGTTCACCGGCGCCGTGATGTTGCAGATCGCGTGCCCGACGTGGATGCGGGGCGCGCGCGCCGCGATGAACGAGAGGAAGACCTCGGGCGCGGGCTGGTGCGAGTAGTTCTCGAGGAAATGGTGCTCCGGCGCCCAGTTGTACTTGAAGCCCGCCGCGTCGGTGGCGATCGCGACGTCGACCTCGCGCATGAAGCGGCTGTGCTCGTCCTCGCCCGGGGGAACGTGCATCTGCGAGAAAATGCCGAATTCCATGGTCGGATCCTCCGATTCCGCAGGCCCGGACGGCGCCCGGGCGGGGGTTCGTGAACGGGGCGCCGAACTATCATTCGCAAAAGAGAATTGTCAATCGGAATCGACGATGCTAGGTTTTCGCACCATGCCCGCCGACCGGAGGACGGCTCGCGGCGCCTCGACGGGCGCCCGGCGGACGCTCGCCGCACCCAAGCCGGGGAGCGGTCTCCGCGCCGTGGCCCGCGAGGCCCGGGAGAGCCTCTACCGGGAGCACATCCTGCTCGCGGCCGAGGCGGTGTTCGCAGCCGAGGGCTTCGACACCGCCAAGGTGCAGGACATCTCGCGCCGCGCCGGCCTCTCGATGGGTTCGATCTACGCGCTCTTTCCCGGCAAGGACCAGCTCTTCCAGGCCCTCGTGGAACGACGCGGCGGCGAGCTGCTCGAGGTGGTGACGGGCGTCGTCGAGCGGCACGAGGACCCGGTCGCCGCGCTCGAGGCCCTCGCGAGGGCCTACGCGAGCTGGTTCCATGCCCACCCCGACTTCCTGCGGATGCACATCCGGACCGGTTCCGCCTGGC
>JAGWVP010000221.1 GCA_018970825.1 bacterium
ACCGCCGCCGAGCCGAACACCTGGCGCGAGCTGCTCGAGGCGATCGACCGCGCGGGGACGATCCGCGGCCGCACGGTCGCCGTGCAGGAATACGGGCGCCCGAGCCGGGAGCTGCTCGACGGCCTGGCGGCCCGCGGCGCGTCGGTCGTGCGCGTGCCCGTCTACCGGTGGGCGCTGCCGGAGGACACGGGCCCGCTGCGGGCGGCGGCCGCGACGATCGCGCGAGGAGAGGCCGAGGTCGCGGTCTTCACGACCGCCGTGCAACTCGACCACCTCCTGCAGGTCTGCGACGAGCAGGGGGGCCGCGCGGCGGTCCTGTCCGCGCTCGGGAGCCGGGTCGTGGTCGCGGCGGTCGGGCCGACGGTGCGCGAGGCGCTCGAAGACGCGGGGCTGCGGGCCGACGTGCTGCCCGAGCATCCGAAGCTGGGCTGGCTCGCCGCGGCGATCGCGGAGCGGGCACCGGCGGCGATCGCGGCCAAGCGCGCCGGAACGGCGGCGCCGGATGCTTTGCCGCGGCCCCGCCGCGAGGGCTAGTCTCGATCCATGCCCGCGGCCGAAGCACCGTTCCTCCTCGCCTGTCGACGCGAGGCCGTCCCGCACACTCCGCTGTGGCTCATGCGCCAGGCCGGGCGCTTCCTCCCGGAGTACCGGGCGATCCGCTCGCGCATGAGTTTCCTCGAGCTGTGCCGGAACCCCGACGCGGCGGCCGAGGTCACCCTGCAGCCGGTCGACATTCTCGGCGTCGACGCAGCGATCCTGTTCGCCGACATCCTCCTCGTGCTCGAGCCGCTCGGCCTCGGGCTCTCGTTCTCGCCCGGGGACGGGCCGTCGCTCGCGAACCCGATCCGCGACCCCGGGCAGGTCGCCCGGCTGCCGCGCGTCGACGTGGCCGACTCCCTGTCCTACGTCTTCGAGACCGTGCGGCGCGTGAGGAGCGGGCTCGCCGGTCGCGTGCCGCTCATCGGCTTCGCGGGAGCACCCTTCACGCTCGCCTCCTACGCGATCGAGGGCGGCTCCTCCCGCAACCACGAGCGCACCAAGCGCTTCCTGCTCGAGCATCCCGCAGCGTGGGGCGACCTCATGGGACGTCTCGTCGAGGTCACGGCCGACTACCTGAACGCGCAGGTCGCGGCGGGTGCACAGGCGGTGCAGGTGTTCGACAGCTGGGTGGGCCACCTCGCCCCGGCCGACTACGCCGAGGCGGTCCTGCCCCACATGCGCGACCTCTTCTCGCGACTCGACCGCTCCGTGCCCGCGATCCACTTCAGCACGGGGACCGGCGGCTACCTCGAGCTCGTGCGCGACGCGGGCGGCGACGTGGTCGGCGTGGACTGGCGGGTTCCGCTCGACGACGCGTGGCGGCGCATCGGCCACGACCGCGCGATCCAGGGCAACCTCGACCCGGTGACGCTGCTCGGGCCGCGCGAGAGGGTCGTCGCGCGCGCGCGGCAGGTGCTCGCGGCCGCGGGCGGACGCCGGGGCCACGTCTTCAACCTCGGGCACGGCGTCCTGCCGGAGACGCCGGTCGACAACGTCCGCGCGCTCGTCGACGCCGTCCACGAGTGGAGCGTCCGCTGAGCGGCCCGGCCGAGGCGGGCACGGCCCCGCGCAAGCGGGTCGCCGTTCTCGGTGGCGGCATCACCGGGCTCGCCGCGGCCCACCGCGCCCGCGAGCTCGGCGCGGACGTCGTCCTGCTCGAAGCCTCCGAACGGGTCGGCGGCGTCATCGCGACCGAGCGGCGCGACGGCTGGGTGCTCGAGCTCGGGCCCGACTCCTTCGTGACCGACAAGCCGCAGGCGGCGGAGCTGTCGCGCCGCATGGGACTCGCCCGCGACCTGCTTCCGACGAACGACCGCTTCCGACGCACGCTGGTCGTCCACGACGGTCGCCTCGAGGCGCTGCCCGAGGCCTTCCAGCTGCTCGCACCGGCCCGGCTCCTGCCCTTCCTGCGGACGCCGATCCTGAGCCTCGGCGGCAAGCTCGCGGCGCTGCGCGACCTCGTCGCCCCGCGGGGCGGACCGCCTCCCGGCGGCGACGAGAGCCTCGCCTCGTTCGTGCGACGGCGGCTCGGCGGCGAGGTCCTCGACCGGATCGCACAGCCGATGGTGGGCGGGATCTACACGGCCGACCCCGAGCGGCTCTCCCTCGCCGCGACCATGCCGCGCTTCATCGAGCTCGAGCGGCGCCACCGCAGCCTGATCCTCGGCCTCATGCGCGGGGCGAAGGAGACGCCCGCGGGCACGAGCGGCGCGCGTTTCGGCCTGTTCGTCACCCTGCGGGAGGGGCTCGAGAGCCTGGTCGACGCGCTCGCGCGCAGCCTGCCTCCGGGATCGATCCGGACGGAGGCGAAGGTCGCGGCGGTCCGCCGCGACGCCGGGCGCTGGCAAGTCGAGGTCGCGGGCGGCGCCCCGGAGACGGTCGACGCCGTGGTCGTGGGCCTGCCCGCGCCGCACGCGGCCGGCGTGCTGCGGGGCGAGTCCCCGGCGCTCGCCGACGAACTCGCGGGCATCCCCTATGCATCCTCGGCGATCGTGCTGCTCGGCTGGCGACGCGCGGACGTCCCTCGTCCCCTCGACGCGTTCGGGGTCGTCGTGCCCGAGGTCGAGCGCCGCAGGATCATCGCGGCCTCGTTCTCGAGCGTGAAGTACGACGGGCGCGCCCCGGAAGGCCACGTGCTCGTCCGGGTCTTCCTCGGCGGCGCGATGCACCCCGAGGCGGTCGCCTGGGACGACGCGACCATGATCGCGACCGCGCGCGCGGAGTTGCGCGACCTCCTCGGCATCGAGGCCGAGCCCGTCCTCTCGCGCGTCGGGCGCTGGCCCGAGTCGATGCCGCAGTACCACGTCGGACACCAGGTGCGCGTCGCGCGCATTCGCCGGCTCGAGGCCGACCTCCCGGGGCTGGCACTCGCCGGCAACGCCTACGAAGGCGTCGGGCTCTCCGACTGCGTGCGCAGCGCCGAGTCCGCGGTCGCCGCCGTGCTCGCGGACCCCGCGGCGAAGCGGTCCCCGGCCTCCGCGGCGACGGGCGAGGCGCCGGGCGCGCGAGCGGCGGCGACGGCGTGAGCGGGCGGCCGCGGGGCGCCCTCCTCACGGTCGAGGGGGTGGAGGGCGCGGGCAAGACGACGCAGGCGGCGCGCCTGGTCGAGGCGCTCCGCTCCTCGGGCCGCGAGGCCGTCCTGACCCGCGAGCCCGGCGGCACCGAGCTCGGCCGCGACATCCGTCGCATGCTGCTCGCGCTCGACGGCGAGGCTCCCGCGCCGGAAGCCGAGCTCCTGCTCTACCTCGCCGACCGGGCCCAGCACGTTCGTCGGCTCGTCGGTCCCGCGATCGAGCGCGGTGCGATCGTCGTGGCCGACCGGTTCTCCGACTCGACGATCGCCTACCAGGCGCACGGGCGCGGGCTGCCACTCGACGCGGTGCGGGCGATCGACGACTTCGCGCGCGGCGGCATCGCGCCGTTCCTCACCTTCGTGCTCGACCTCGAGCCCGAGGCGGGCCTCGTGCGCGCACGCGCGACCGGACCGGCCGATCGCCTCGAGTCCGAGGAGATCGCCTTCCACCGCCGCGTCCGAGAGGGATTCCGCGCGATCGCGGCGGCGTCGCCGGGTCGCGTCGTCGTGCTCGACGCCTCGCGCCCGGTGGACGACCTCGCCCGGGAGATCGCCGCGACGGCCCTCGACCGGCTGGAGCACGCGTGACGCTCGACGGGATCCTCGGGCAGGACCGCGCGGTCGACCTGCTGCGGCGATCGCTCTCGGCCGGACGCCTCGCGCACGCCTACGTCTTCACCGGGCCTCCCGGCGTCGGCAAGCGCGCCACGGCACTCGCGCTCGCCTCGGCCTGCCTGTGCACGACTCGCCCGGGCGAGGGCTGCGACTCCTGCCCGGAGTGCCGCCTGGTCGGTGCGCTCACGCACCCCGACCTCTTCCTCGAGGACCTGGCGCGCGCCCAGGCGGAGCGGGCCACCGCCTCGCAGGTGTCGATCGAGCAGGTCCGTCGCGTGCGGGGACACCTCGCGCTGCGCGCCGTTCGCGGCCCGCGCAAGCTCGCGGTGATCGACGACGCCGAGCGGATGACCGGCGACGCCCAGAACGCGCTCCTGAAGACGCTCGAAGAGCCGCCCGGGCGCACGACGCTCGTGCTGGTGGCGACCAACGCGGCGGTCCTCCTGCCGACGATCCGGTCGCGTTGCCAGCAGGTCCGCTTCGCGCCGCTCGAGGACGCGGTGATCGAACGCCTGCTCGTCGACGGGGGCGTCGAGCCCGCCGACGCGGCGACCGCGGCGCCGCTCGCCGAGGGCAGCCTCGTGCGCGGCCGCGAACTCGCCTCGGGCGACCTCGCCGAGCGCTGCCGCGAACTGCGCGACCGCCTCGACCGGATCCACGTCGCACCGGTCACCGACGTGCTCGACCTCGCCGCCGAGATGACGGCCTCGCGCGGGGCCCGCGCCGAGCAGTCGGCCCTGGTCTCGACCGTCCTCGACTGGTGCCGCCGCCGGGTCCGCACGGCGGTCGAGGGGGCCGGGGCGGCCGGCCCCGGCGGCCTGGACGCCGTCCGCCGCGCCGTTCGTCAGCTCGAGCGCACCTATGCTACGAGCCGGGATCTCGATCGTCACGCCAACGCGCACCTCTCGTGGGACGTCCTGCTCCTCGAACTGCGCCGCGCGGGGCCGATCGCCTGAGCCCGCGAAGCCACGCCGTGCAAGAAGACCTCGAGAACAGTGCCGGAAGCCCGGCCGACGACGACGCCGTACCGTTCGTCGGCGGCGCGGCCGACGAACCGCCCGCGGCTCCCGCGACGACCGTGGACGTCCGCTTCCGGGTCTCCGGACGCGCCCGCTCCTTCGACGCGGGCTCGATCGAGGGCCTGCGCCCCGGCGAGCCCGTCGTCGTCGACTCCGACCGCGGGCAGGAGCTCGGCAACGTCGCGAGCCTGCCCCGACCGCGCTGGCCCGGGGAGGAGTCGCAACGGCTCCCGCGCGTCGTGCGCCGCGCCGACGGCCGCGACCTCGCGCGGGCCGAGCACAACCGCGGACAGGAGAAGGTCGCGCGGCGCATCTTCCTCGATCGCGTCGAGCGCCTCGGGCTGCCGGCGAAGCTCGTCCGCGTCGACTACCGCTTCGACGGCGGCAAGGCGACGTTCTGGTTCGTCGCGGCGGACCGCGGGGACTTCCGCGGGCTCGCCCGCGATCTCTCGCAGGCGCTGCACACGCGCATCGAGATGCGCCAGATCGGGGAGCGCGACGAGACCAGGCTCGTCGGCGCCGTCGGCCCCTGCGGCCGCGAGTTGTGCTGCAGCTCGTGGATGCGCGACTTCGAGGCCGTCTCCGTCAAGATGGCGAAGGAGCAGGGCCTGTCGCTCAACCCGACGAAGCTCGCAGGCCTCTGCGGACGCCTGAAGTGCTGCCTGCGCTACGAGTACGACACCTACGTCTCGCTTCGGCGCAGCCTCCCGCGCGTCGGCGCACGGGTCACGAGCGTGAAGGGCGAGGGCACGGTGGTGAAGCACCTGACGCTGAAGCAGCGCGTCCTGCTGCAGCGCGAGGAGGACGGCGTCACCGTCGAGTGCTCGCTCGAGGATCTGGTCGAGCGCCGCGCGGACGCGGGGGGCGCGGGGGGCGCCTCGGCGGAGACGGCCGAAGGAGCAGAGGCGTCGGCGCCCGGGGTCGAGGACGCCGCTCCGAACGTGGAAGCGCGCGACGCGGCCGCACCGCGCCCGCGCCCGCCCGTCCAGCCCCGCGAACGTCGGCCCGACGGGGCCCGCGAGCGGCGGTCCGACTCTCCCCGCGACGGAGGAGGGCCCCGACGCTCCCGTCCGCCGCGACCTGCGTCCGGCCCCTCGCCGCAGGCCGGGGCCGGGGCCGCCGAAGGCGGCACGGAGGCCCCGCGCGACGGCGAGCAACGCGGTCGCTCCAGCCG
>JAGWVP010000222.1 GCA_018970825.1 bacterium
CGGGATCGCGCGCAGTGCCGTCGCGAAGGCCTCGGCCGCGCGCGCGTCGAAGAGCACGAAGCGGACCTCCCGCAGGCGGCCCGGGTCGCGCCGCAGCTCGTCGACGGTCGTGCCGATCGCGACCTCCGCCGCCTCGTCGAGCGGGTAGCGGTAGACCCCGGTCGAGATCGCCGGGAACGCGATGCTCGCGAGTCCCTTCTCGCGCGCGACCGCGAGCGCGCGGCGGTGGCACGAGGCGAGGAGCGCCGCGTGGTCGCGCGTCGAGCCGTACACGGGGCCGACCGCGTGGACGACCCAGCGCGCGCGCAGCAGGCCTCCGGTCGTGACCGCGACCTCGCCCGCCGGGAGACCGTCCGGCCAGTCGCTCGCGCGCAGGCGCCGGCACTCCTCGACGATCGCCGGTCCGCCGCGCCGGTGGATCGCGCCGTCCACGCCGCCTCCGCCGAGCAGGCCGGAGTTGGCGGCGCTCACGATCGCGTCGGCGTCGGAGAGCGTGAGGTCGCCCTCCTGCAGGACGATCTCCGCTTCGCCGACGCGTCGACGCCCGACCTCGCGCACGCAGCCGCGCCGCCCGGCTCAGGCCGGGGCGATCTCCACCGGGATGCCGTTCAGCACCGCGTTGCCCGACAGCGGGTCGATCGCGGCCTCGTCGGCGAGCCGGTTCGAGTTCACGCCGGCATGCGCGCGGGCGACCGACATCCGGCTGCCCTCCTCGTCGTGCCCCCAGCCGTGCGGCAGGCTCGCCACTCCGGGCATGATGCCGTCGGTGAGCTCGACCGGAGCCACGATCTCGCCCGCACGCGAACGGACGCGCGCGCTCCCGCCGTCGGCGACGCCGAGACGCCGGGCGTCCTCGGGGTGGAGGTGGAGCGTGCAGCGCGCGCGTCCCGACACCAGCGACTCGACGTTGTGCATCCAGGAGTTGTTCGAGCGCAGGTCGCGCCGGCCGACCAGCACCATGCCGGCGCCGCCCGCGCGCGCCTCGCGCAGGCGCGCCCGCAGCCGGTCGAGGTCGGCGAGCAGCGGCTCGGGCGCGAGCTCGATCTTCCCCGAGGGCGTCCGCAGGATCTCGGGAATCCGCGGCTCGAGCGGCCCCAGGTCGACGCCGTGGGGGTGCTCGAGCAGCTTCGCGATCGAGAGCCCGTCGGGGCGCGCGCCGTAGCCGTCGCCCCACGGGCCGGTGCGGATCGCGAGGTCGAGCAGGCGCTCGGGGCCGCGCACGGACGAGGTCGCGGCGCGGATCTCGGACGCGTCGCGGCCGTGGATGGGCGAGTGCGCGCTCGAGAGGGCGCGCCCGAGCTGCTGCTCGAACACGAAGTCGTCGAGCGCGTCGGTGTCCGCGGCGGCACCCTGCCCCGAGGCGATCGCCGCGAGACGCAGCAGGGTCCGCCACTCGGGCATCGCGCCCGGCGGCGGCTCGATCGCGGGCCGCGAGTAGCGGGCGAAGTTGCGCACCGAGAGCGAGGTGAATGCGAACGGAAAGTGCGGCTGCTCGAGCCCCGAAAGGCCGGGGAAGATCACGTGCGCGTGGCGGGTCGTCTCGTTGAGATAGATGTCGAGGCTCACCATGAGTTCGAGCGACGCAAACGCGCGGGACAGCCGCCCGCCGTTCGGCGTCGAGAGCGCGGGGTTGCCGGCGACGGTGAAGAGCGCGCGCAGCTGGCCCTCGCCCGGCGTCTCGATCTCCTCGGCGAGGCAGGCGACCGGGATCTCGCCGAAGGCCTCGGCGGCGCCGCGCACGCGGCTCTTCCAGCGGCCGAGCCGCACGCCCTTGCCCCGGCCCGGCTCGCCCTGCGTGTTCGCGGGCCCGGTCGCCGAGCGCGGGAACATCGCGCCGCCGGGGCGGTCGAGGTTGCCGGTCAGCACGTTCAGCACGTCGACGAGCCAGCTCGCGAGCGTGCCGAACTCCTGCGTGCAGGTGCCGATCCGTCCGTAGACGGCGGCCGTGCGCGCGGCGGCGAGTTCGCGGGCGATGCGGCGGATCGTCGCGGCGGGCACGCCGCAGCCGGCCTCGACCGCCTCGGGCGAGAAGTCCGCGAGCGCGCGCTCCACCTCGGCGAGACCGGCGAGGTGCTCGGCGAGCCGACCCGGGCGGGCGAGCCCCTCCGCCAGGATCGCGTGCGCCATCCCGGCGAGCAGCATCGCGTCGGTGCCCGGCCGCACGAAGACGTGCTCGTCGGCTTCCTCGGAGGTGCGCGTGCGCCGCGGGTCGACGACCACGATGCGCCCGCCGCGGGCGCGGATCGCGCGCAGGCGCGACTTCACGTCGGGCGCCGTCATCAGGCTGCCGTTCGAGACCATCGGGTTGCCGCCCAGCACGACGAGGTGGTCGGTGCGGTCGAGGTCGGGCACGGGCACGCTCAGCGCCGTGCCGAACACGAGGCCCGACGACACCTGCTTCGGCATCTGGTCGACCGTGCTCGCCGAGCAGACCGTGTGCGTGCCGAGCGCGTGGACGAGCGCGCGGGAGTAGAGCCCGAGCGAGACGTGGTGGGCGGACGGGTTGCCGAGGTAGACGCCGGCGGACTGCCGGCCGTGGCGCTCGAGGATCGGCACGAGGCGACGCTCGACCTCGGCGAACGCTTCGTCCCAGCCGACCTCGCGGAAGCGGTCGCCCTCGCGGATCAGCGGCGAGCGCAGGCGGTCGGGGTCGGCCTGCAGCCCCGCGAGGGCCGGCCCCTTCGGGCACATGTAGCCGCGGCTGAAGACGTCCTCCTCGTCGCCGCGGATCGAGACGACCTCGCGGCCGTGCACGCGGACCTCGAGGTTGCAGTTCGCCTCGCACAGCGGACAGGTGTGGAAGCGGGAGACGGTGCCGACGGGCTCGTCGTTCTGGGCCATGTCCCGGTCTATCGCGCGGCCTTCCGGGCGCGCAATCCGGACCCGATCAGGCGCCGAGCGCCCGGCGCACCGCTTCGTATCCCTTCTGGTCGGTCATGAGACAGATCGTCGATCCGGCCTCGACGCGGAGCGACCCCTCGGGCTTGTAGACGTAGGAGCTCTTCCCGGGAGGGACCAGGGCGACCACGATCACGTTGGGGATCGCCGCGAGCCCGATCTCGTCGATCGTCCGGCCGGCGGAGCCCGCGCCGTCCGGCACGACGATTTCCTCGATCCGGAGCGACGGGTCGCGCGCACGCAGCATCGTGTCGAGGAAGGTCACGACGCTCGGACGCACGAGCGCCGACGCGAGTCGCAGGCCGCCGATCGCGAGCGGGAAGACGACCTCGTCCGCGCCGGCGCGCCGGAGCTTGTCCTCCGTCTGGATCTCCTGCGCCATCGCCACGATGCGCATGCCCGGGTTCACCTGGTGGGCGGTCATCGTGGCGAGGATGTTGTCGCGGTCGGAGGTGGTCGCGACGATCATGCCCTCGGCGCGCTCGAGGCCCGCACGGCGGAGCGTCGCCTCGTCGTCGGTCTCGCCCTCCACCTGGTACTCGTCCGCGGAGACGGACTCGGACCCGACTGCACGGATCCGGACGACGGTCCGGCCGGTCGCGACGAGCTCGTCGATGGCCTTCTCCACGATGGGCCCGGTGCCGCAGACGACGTAGTGGCCCCTCAGGTCCTCGATCCGCTTGCGCATCCGCCTCTCCTTCAGGATCCGGGACACCTGCCCCTCGACGATCAGCGCGGTCGCCGCGGAAACCGCGTAGACGAGCACGCCCATGCCCACGAGCAGGAATCCCGCCGTGAACAGCCGGCCGCCGGGGCTGTGGTCGAGCGGGATGATCTCGCCGTAGCCGACCGTCGTGAGCGTGATGACCGTCATGTAGAACGAGTCGATCCAGCCGAGGTCGCTCCCCTGGGCGAGGTCGATCGTCCGGTAGACGAGCGTGCCGAGCCCCATCATGCCGAGGGTCGCGAGGAGCGCGCGCCGGAGGCGCCGGCGCGTGTCGGCGAGAAGGTCCGGGGCCGGCGGCTTCGGGCGCGGCTTCAGGTCGGTGTCGTCGATCGGCTGGAGCAGCAGGCCGCGCCACGGCGGCGACGGCACCTTCGATCCGCCTGCCCGGCTCAAGGCGCCGCGGGGGCCGACGCCGCGCGCGCGACGATCTTGCGCGCGCGGTTGATGTGCGGTGCGTCCACCATCGCGCCGTTGAACACGAAGGCCGCCTGGCCGCGAGCGAAGGCCTCGGTCGCTGCCTGCAGCAGCGCGTTCGCCTCCTCGACCTCCTCGCGCGTCGGCACGAAGACGCGGTTGATGATCGGCACCTGCGCGGGATGGATCGCGGCCTTGCCGGTGAATCCCATCTCCGCCGCCTCGCGCGCCTCGCGCTCGAGCCCCGCGTCGTCGTGGAAGTCGAAGAAGGGCATGTCGAGCGCCTCCATGCCGACGGCCGCGGCCGCCAGCAGGCAGGCCGAGCGCGCGAAGGTGAAGACGTCGGGGATCGAGCCGTCGGTCTTGCGCGAGCGCCGCGCCCCGATCGCGTTCGAGAGGTCCTCGGAAGCCCACATCATCGCGACCGAGCGCAGGCTCGCCTGGGCGATCCGCCGGATGTTGAGGATCGCCTCGGGCGTCTCGGTCGCGAGCAGCACCAGGCCGACGGAGCCCTGCGGCCGGTGAGTGATCGCCTCCAGCGTCGACAGGGCGCGGTCGATGAACCGTACGTCGTCCTCGCTGCGGAGCTTCGGCACGACGTAGCCGTCGGGGTGGCCGGCCATCGTCACCGTGAGGTCGTCGAGCGCGAGGCCCGTCTCGATCGGGTTCAGCCGCACGAGCCGTTCGGTGCCGCGGAAGTCCATCTCGAGCAGCGCGTCGCGCACCCTCTCGCGGGCCTCGCCCTTGTGGTCGGGCACGACCGCGTCCTCGAGGTCGAGGATGAGCGAGTCCGCGCCGACCCCGCAGGCCTTCTCCATCTTGTGCCGGTCGTCCCCCGGAACGAAGAGCAGCGAGCGGCGCAGCCGGGGCGCGATCGATCGGTGGTCCCTCGTGCTCACGCGCTTCCCGCTATCGCGGCTCGCACCGACAACGCAAGGCGCGAGGTGCCGGCGCCCGACCTTGCCCGTGCCCGGGAGTCGCCGGGGGTGCCCTTGCACGGGGTGCCCGCCGCAGGCGAACGTCCCGTCCATGTCCGGTCCGCGCAGGAAGGTGCTGTTCGTCGCCTCGGAGTGCCTGCCCTATGCCAAGGCGGGCGGGCTCGGCGACGTCGTCTCCGCGCTCTCGAAGGAGCTCGTCCGCCGGGGCGACGACGCCCGCATCCTCATGCCCCTCTACGGCTCGATCGACCGGCGGCGCTTCGACATCGAGCCGCTGCAGCCGATCTGCGTCCACATGGGAGGCGAGGAGATCTGGGCGGGGATCTGCCGCGGGACGCTCGACGGTCTCGTCCCGGTCTACTTCCTCGACCAGGGCGGCTTCTACGGCGGCCGCGACGTTTACGGCGTCGGCGCGGCCTACTCCTTCGACGCGCGGCGCTTCGCCTTCCTGTCGCGTGCCTCGCTTCAGCTCGCGCTCGACCTCGACTTCGTGCCCGACGTCATGCACCTGCACGACTGGCAGACCTCGCTCGTCGCGGCCTACCTCTCCGACCTCGGGCCCGGCTTCGAACCGCTCGCCGACACGGCGACGGTGCTGACGATCCACAACGTCGAGTACCAGGGGAAGTTTCCCGCCGATGCGCTCGAGTGGATGGCGTTGCCGACCGACGTCTTCCGTCCGGACCGGATCGAGGACTTCGGCGGCCTCAACCTGCTCAAGTGCGGCATCGCCTATGCCGACGCGCTCACGACGGTGTCGCCGACGCACGCGAGGGAGATGACGGACGAGCCGGGCGGCCACGGTCTCGGCCGGATGCTCGCCGCGCGTTCCTCGAGCACGGTCGGCATCCTGAACGGCGTCGACGACGACGTCTGGAATCCGGAGACCGACCCGATGCTGCCGGCGCGCTACGGCGTCGAC
>JAGWVP010000223.1 GCA_018970825.1 bacterium
CGCCATGTCCGAGTCGAAGGCGAGCACGAACTGCTCGAGGTCGAGCTTCTGCTGCGTCGTCACGTTGAACACCGAAGCCGACAGGAAGCGGAAGACGGTGTCGATGCTCCCGTCGTGAAGGAAGCCGAAGCCGCGCACCTGCGGCCCGCGGGATCCGTTGTTGCCGGGAAGGACGAAGTCGACCTGCGGCATCCCGAACATGCCGACCTTCGTGTAGGCGTTGCGCAGGTGCGCGACCTTGAACATCTGCGTCTCGTTCTCGAAGGTCGTGTCCCCGTCGCTGCCGAAGAAGCCCTTCGAGGGGTCGAGCACGTGGCAGCCGTTGCAGGTGCGGACGGTGTCGCTCACCACGTCGAAGTAGAACGACCGCGCCCGCTGCTGGGCGAGAGTGAGCCCGTTGTCGAGCCGGCGGTTCGGGTTCGGGGGGTGGCGCACGGAGAGCACGAAGTCGGCGAACGCCGACATCTCCTCTTCCCCGAGCGGCGCCGAGCGGCCGAGCAGCCCCTCGAAGGCCGGTGCGAACTTCATGAACGCCTGCTTCTCGTCCCGGGCGTCTCCGCCCGGGTCGTTGCCGCCGGTCCGGTCGCCGCGCCAGTGCATCGGCCCCTGGTTCGCCATGCCGCGCAGGCTCTGCGTCGTCATCGGGCCCTTCAGCGGGTGGAAGTCCGGGTCCTGCCCGACGTTGAACTCGATCGGGTTCGGGTTGTTCAGCACGTCGCCCCAGGGATCGCCGAGATCCCACGCGAGGCTGTCGAGATCGCCGAACACGTGACACGACGAGCACGACGCCTCGGCGTTGCTCGACGACGCGGCCGCGTCGTAGAGGAACGGCCGCCCGTCGACGACCGAGGACGGCTCGGGGTCGTGCAGGAGGCGGTGGTCGATCTCGAGGTTCGTCGCGAGATCGATCGTCGAGAGTCCGTCGTCGAAACGCGTCGCCACGTAGAGCCGTCCCCGGGCCTCGTCGAGCACGAGGCCCGTCGGGCCGCCGCCGCTCACGACGACGTGATCGGCCTCGTCCGGCACGAAGCCGTCGGACTCGAGTTCCGCGGTCGAGAACGCGCCGACCTTGGAGGAGCCGAACGCCGCGACCCACAGCCGCTCGCCGTCCGAGGAGACCGCCATCCCGAGCGGGGTCGCGAGCGAGCGCTGCTTCGTGCCGGCCGGGCTCGGCACGACCGAGTAGTCGACGTGCTTGTTGAGCCGACGCGTCCGGACGTCCGCGCCGTCGAGGACGGTGATCCTCGCCTCGTGGAGGTGGCCGCGCACGGTCGAACTGCCGAGGAAGCCGCCGGGGCCCTCGAAGCGGACCTCGTTCCTCGCCTCGGTGTTGGTCGCGTAGACGCGGCCGCTCTTCGGGTTCACCGCGAGGTCGAACAGGATCGTCCCGACCGAGGCCCACGACGCGGTCTGCACCGGCACCGCGGCGTTCGCGTCGATCCGGAAGACGTCGAGGTCGGGCAGCGAGAAGCGCACCGCCGGGCTCCAGTCGCGCCCGAGCGGGTCCTTCCACTTCGACGACGTGCCGTCGAAGCGGACGATGAGCCCGGTCTCGGGGCCGGGGACGGACGACCAGTTCGTGTTCGGCGCGGGCAGGCCTCCCGGCATCGTCGTGCCGAAGACGTTGCACGGCCCGGCCGAGGCGCCGCCGTTGCACACCGCCCCCTCGGTGACGGTCGTCGTGCGGTTGCCGGAGTGGAACACCGCCGCGTAGACGCTCGCGCCGTCGGGGGAGGCGGCGAGTGCGCGCGGCGTGTCGCCGAACAGGTTCAGGATCGTGATCGGCGTGCCGCCGAGCGCGGCACCGGGCTGCGCGGCGTCGAACACCCAGACGTCGGCGCGGCCGACGCCGGGTGTCGTGAGCTGCGAGTCGCCCGGCCGGTTCTGCCCGCGGTGCGCGGCGGTGACGAAGGCGCGCGACCGACCCGGCCCCGCGAACACGACGTCGCGCGGCTCGTCGCCGACGAGCAGCGTCCGCACGACGCGCGGCGGGGACGAGGCGAGGTCGACGATGCTGACGCTGTCGGAAAGGTGGTTCACGACCCAGGCCTCGCCGTCGCCGCGGACGGCGACGGCGACCGGCTCGAGCCCGACGGGGACGGATGCGACCGGCACCGGCAGGCCGGTTCGCAGCGAGAGGACCTCGAGACGGCCGTCGGGGGTGTTCACCGCGAGCAGCGTCGTGCCGTCGGGGGTCAGGGCGAGCGGACGGACCTGCCCGGACTCGAAGTTCTCGAAGGAGCGCGCCGCCGCCGGCAGGGCCGACGCCGCGATCGTCGCGAACGCGAGGGCGAGCGCGGCCGCTCGAACCCGGCCCGCGCCTCCGTTCACCCGCCCGCGGCGCGCGCCGCCCGATCGACCGAAAACCATGCCTGATCCTCCCCCGGGCCCGCATCCTGTCCGATGCCGGGGCCCGGCGCCACGGGAAAATGGACGCGCACCATCCGTCCGGGCCGTCGGGGCGATGCCGGCAGGGCGGGGCCGTGGATCGGGAGGGGCCTCAGCGGAGCCGGATGCGCTGCAGGAGGTCCCTCACCCCGGAGACCACGAGTTCCCCGGCGTCGGAGAGCCGGTCGACCGCCCCGCGCCGGTAACCGGTGCCGATCTCGTTCAAGGCGACGTCCGGCACGCTCATGTCGTAGATGCGCAGGCCGTCCTCGAGCCGGACCCGGGCCTCCGGGTCGATCACGCCGACGAGCGAACGCATCTCGTCGTTCTCCGGCAGCACGATCGCCTGGAATCGTTCGATCCCGCGACGGCGCGCAGCCCAGCAGAGCGCCTGCACGAGCAGCCCGCCGAGCCCCCGGCCCTGCATGTCGTCGATGACCGCGACCGCGAGCTCGGCCTCGGCCGGGTTCTCCTTCGAGCGGATGAAGCGCGCCACGCCGAGCCCGTCGCGCCGGCCCAGGCGGGGGCCGCCCATCTCGGCCCCGATCGCGACGTGATCGCGTTCGTCGGTCGCGACCAGCCGGCGCAACATGCCCTCGGTGAGCCGAGGCACCGGGGTGAAGAAGCGCCGGTACCGGGAGGCCGGCGAGAGGTGCTCGAAGCCGGCCCGCAGCCGCTCCCGGTCCCGGGCGTCCATCATCCGTAGCCGGACCGGGGTGCCGTCGCGCAGGCGTCGACGCAGGGGAAAGGCCCGCGTGAGGGGCTCCGCGTCACCGCCGGGGATCGGCAGGGAGGCGAGTTCGAGAGTGCCCAGAACGGGAATCGCGATCTCCATGACGGCGACCATAACGCGATGCGGCATGGCCGCAACCTGCGTATTTCCGGGGTCCGACCGGGGCTCCCGGTCGCTCGCCGACCCCGGGGTGCGCCCGGCAACGCGTCAGTGGCCGGGAGAGAGCAGCCCTCGCAGGTCCGGCGTCGCCACCCGGTAGACCGCACGGCAGAACTCGCAGGTGGTCTCCGCGGGATCCTCCCTGCGGACCATGTCCTCGATGTCCTCCCGGGGAAGCCCCGCGAGCAGCGCCAGCACGCGCTCGCGCGAGCAGCGGCAGGCGAACGCGACCTTCTCCCGCGCGACCTGGTCCCAGCGGAAGCCGTCGAGGAGACGCCCCGCCCACGCCCGGGCGTCGGGATCCTCCGCGGTCATCGCGCCGCGCAGCGGGTCGATCGCGTCGAGGTTGCGGACGAGCCGCTCGAGGTCGGCGCGGCTGCCCTCCGGCATCGCCTGCACGAGGAAGCCCGCGGCCCCGGTCGCCACCCCGTCCTGCACGGCGACGTCGATGCGCAGGAACGACAGGATCTGCTCGCTGTGGAGCAGGTACTCCATCATCGAGGTCTCGATGCCGCTGCCGAGGAACTCCGTCGAGGAGACGTAGGGATCGCGGCCGGGTCGGCTGCGCGCGATCTGCATCAGGCCGTCGCGCAGCAGCGGGCCGTCGACCGCGGCGACGGCACCGGGAGTCGCGACCGACACGCGGAGCCCACCCTCGCCCGGGAAGACGTCGGCGAGCAGTCGCCCTGCGCTGCCCGGGTTCTGGATCGAGAGCTGGACCTGCGCCTCGGGGTTCAGCGTCGAGCGGACGAGCAGCGTCGCGGTCGCGAGCTCGGCCACGACCCGGGCCACGTCGTCGCTGCAGCCGAGGCGCGCGGTGATCGCGCGCACGGCCGTCGACGTGCGCGCGACGAGCAGCCGCATCTCGCCCTCGCGCGTGAGCCCCCGCCAGAGCCCGTCCTGCGCGATCGGCGGGGCGGGCTCGACCCACGAGGTCGGGCCCGAGAGTCGCTCGGCCCGCAACCGCTTGTAGCGCTCGACCGCGCTTTCGCCTCCGTCGGCCACCGCGTCCTCCTAGCCGACCCGCGGGGGACGGGCCACACGCGAACGGGAAGACGTCGCGCTCGTCGATCCCGCTTCAGCGGCCCGGGGACACCGTCGAACCGCGCCATCCCGGCGGCAGCACGCCCGAGACGAACTGCGGCACGTAGAACGCGTCGTGTTCCTCGGCCGCGCGCTCGGCGGTCTCGAGCGTGCCGTTGGCGAGGTTCACGTTCCAGGTGACGGCGAAGCCGCCCTGCGGTGCGAGTTCCGGGTGCGACTTCGCCGCGTAGGTCGCGAAGCGGTCGAAGCCGCAGGCGAGCTCCGGCGTCGGGCAGTCGACCTGCGCCTCGGTGCTCCACGGCGGCGGGATCCAGTAGACGGTGCCGCGCTCGCTCCACGGGCCGAGCAGGTCGGGAGCCGTGTACATGCGGATCTCGAACGAGAGCGGCGGGATCTGGAAGGTCACCCACCCCAGGTCGGGATGGACCTCGAAGACCGCCTCGGAGGTCCCGGGCAGCCCCTCGACCGGCGCGAGCTCGGTCATCGCGGCGTCGGCGCGCCAGGAGGGCGGCCCGCCGTCTCTCGCGCGCGCCAGGTACTCGGGGCGCGGCGTCCAGCCCGGCTGCTCGAAGTCGCCGACCGGCATGCGCGCGACCACGGTGCGCGCGTCGAAGCCGACGTCCTGTTGTCCGACCACGTAGACGTGGTCGCCGAGCAGCACGAGCCCGGTCGTCCAGGCGAGCGGCGTCGTCCCCGGCGACGCGAGCGCGTACGGGATCGGGTGCGAGGTCGTGCGCCAGCGCTCGGGCGGATCGTCGGGATTGGTCACGCGCAGGAAGACGTTGCCGAACGGCGCGAGCCCGCCCTCGCGGGTGTGGCGGCTCGCCGACACCAGCAGCGCGCGGCCGATGCGCACGCCGGCGAGCGGCCAGACGATCTCGCCCTCGATCTCCCCGGGAAAGATCGCCTCGGGCGCGCCGCGGACGGTCCGCCAGTGCTTCACGATCGGCTGCGGCCGTCCCCCGCGGTCGAACCGGAGCGTACCGATCGAGTTGCCGACGACGCTCTCCTCGACCCGGTCGGGATCGACCCGGCGCTCGCAGTAGGAGCGCGGCGGCGGGCAGCGGTCCGCGACGCGGCCGAGGATCGTGTCGCCGAAGAGCCAGACCCAGCGCGAGCGGGAGAGCGGGATCGACGTCGCCACGTCGCCGCCGAGCCAGGTGGTGCCGAGATGCCGGCGCGGATCGATCAGCGCCTGGAGCGCCGGGTCGGGTGCGAGTTCGAGGCCGGTCGCCGACGGCGCACCGGGCACGTCGAGCGGGGCGGCCGTCTCCTCGCGCGAGGCGTCGTAGGCCTCGCGCGGAGCGCGAAACGGGGCCCGCGGCGCGCAAGCCGAGGCGAGCAGCGTTCCGACCAGCGCGAGGGCGCGGATCCGGCGTCGGTTCGGGACGACGTCCATCGCGGGCCGCGTTCTACCGCGATCGCGCGAGGAAGTCCCGCGCCGCGCCCCCCGGGCGCGCCGTCCCCGGGATCGCGACGCGGAGGGAGGCTCGCGGACCGGGCGCGCTCCCGGCCGCGGGGCCGGGTCGATCTCCGCCGCCCGGCGCGGTAGGTCCTCGGGATGGA
>JAGWVP010000224.1 GCA_018970825.1 bacterium
GAGGTGGTGAAGATCGAGCACCCGCGCGGCGATGCCGCGCGCCGTCGCGGGCCGTTCGCGGGCGGCCGGGAGAACCCCGACGCAAGCGGGCTCTTCCTCTACCTGAACACGAACAAGCGCGGCATCGCGGTCGATCTCGACCGACCCGCCGGGCAGGAGGTGCTCGCGCGCCTGGCCGACCGGGCCGACCTGCTCGTCCACGACGTGCCGCCCGCCTCGATCGCGGCCCGCGGCCTCGACGACGGCGAGTTGCGTGCGCGGCGACCGGGCCTCGTCGTCACCTCGATCAGCCCGTTCGGACTCGACGGCCCCCATCGGGACCTGCACGCGCACGATCTGAACCTCTGGTGCGCGGGCGGGCTCGCGGCGCTGAACGGCGGGGGACCCGGCAGCGACGACCTGCCGCCGCTCAAGGCGTTCGGCCAGCAGGCGGGCTTCCAGGCCGGGTTGAACGCAGCCGTCGGCTCCCTCGCGGCCCTCTTCGAGCGCCTCGGGAGCGGCGAGGGGCAGCTGGTCGAGATCTCCGCGCAGGAGTGCGTCGCGTCGATCCTCGAGATGACCTACGAGTTCTTCCCCTACATGGGGCTCGTCGCCTCGCGGCTCGGCCAGAAACCGATCCAGCCGCTCGACTTCCTCGAGTGCAAGGACGGCTGGATCTTCATCTGCTGCGTCGAAGAGCACCAGTGGCACCGGTTCGTCGAGATGATCGGCACGCCGGAGTGGTCGCAGATGGAACTCTTCGAGAACAGGATGACCCGCGCGGCGAACTGGGACGCGCTCTCGATCTTCCTGAACGAGGTCGCCTCCGAGTGGACCGTCGCGGATCTCTACCACGCGGCCCAGGCGCGGCGGATCCCGTTCGCTCCGGTCTCGACGATGGGCGACCTGCTCGACTCGAAGCACCTGAAGGCTCGAGGCTTCTTCGCGACCGTTGCGGATCCCGACGGAAACCCGGTGACGATGCCCGGCGCGCCCTACCGCCACTCGGCGACTCCGTGGCGCATCCGTCGTCGAGCGCCGCGGCTCGGCGAGCACACCGACGAGGTCCTCGCGGAACTCGGCTACGCGACCGACGAAGTCGCGCGCCTGCGCGCGGACGGGGTCGTCGCGTGAAGCCGCGGGCCGCTCGACGCCGCCCGCTCGAGGGACTCCGGGTCGCCGACTTCACCTGGGTCTGGGCGGGGCCGTTCTGCACGCTGCAACTCGCCCACCTCGGCGCCGAGGTGATCCGCGTCGAGACCGCCTCGCGGGTGTGCGTGACGCGGATGCTGCCGCCGTGGCCGGACTTCCAGCCGGGCCCGAACCGCTCGGGCTACTTCAACCAGTACAACCAGGGGAAGAAGAGCCTCGCGCTCAACCTGAAGGACGAGCGCTCGCTCGAGGTCGCACGCGACCTCGTTCGCAGGAGCGACGTCGTGGTCGAGAACTTCGCGGCCGGAG
This sequence comes from bacterium, assembly GCA_018970825.1. Classification (GTDB taxonomy): domain Bacteria; phylum Desulfobacterota; class Binatia; order UBA12015; family UBA12015; genus REEB422. The sequence continues at coordinate 1,441 of JAGWVP010000224.1, forward strand.
TGATGGACCGCCTCGGCCTCGGCTGGGAGGTCTGCCGCCAGCTGCGCCCCGACCTCGTCATGATCTCGCTCTCGGGCTACGGGGCGACGGGCCCCGAGTCGGAGTACGTGTCCTACGGGCCCGCGCAGGTGCCGCTTTCGGGCTTCTCTTCGCTGACCGGGTATCCCGACTGGAGACCGATGCACGTCGGCATCTCCTACGGCGACCCGACCGGGGGACTCCACGGCGCGGTCGCGGTGCTGGCCGCCCTCTTCCACCGCCGCCGCACCGGCGAGGGCCAGTACGTCGACCTTTCCCAGTGGGAGGGAACGATGGCGCTTCTCCCCGAGGGCATCCTCTCGCAGACGATGGCCGGGGTGACGCCGGGCCGCCACGGCAACCACGACCCGCAGTGGTCGCCGCACGCGGTCTACCGTTGCACCGGCGAGGACCGCTGGGTCTCGATCGCGGTCGCCGACGAGGACGAGTGGCGCGCGCTCTGCTCGGTCGTCGATCCGGCCCTCGCGAACGACGTCCGCTTCGCGACCGCGGCCGACCGCAAGCGCAACGAGGCCGCGCTCGACGCGCTTCTCGGCGAGTGGTGCTCGTCGCGCACGCCCGAAGAGGCGGCCGCCGCGCTGCAGGCCGTGCGTGTCGGCGCGTTCACCGTCATGAACGCGCGCGACCTCGACGGCGACCCGCACCTCGCGGGGCGCGACTTCTGGGTCGAGCTGCCGCATCCCGAGGTCGGCGTCCGGCGCCACGCCGGCATCCCGTACCGCCTGCACGGAAGCCCGGTCGAAGTGCAGGCGGCCGCACCCTGCCTCGGGCAGCACACCGACGAGGTCCTGCGCGACGTCCTGGGCTACGACGAGGCCCGCATCGAATCGCTTCGTGCCGACGGCCTCCTCGACTGACGGGGATCAGGCCCGGCCCTGCTCGCCGCCGTCCCGCCTGCGCTGGGCGAGGATGTCGGCCATTCCCTCGCGGTGCGCCGGGCTCCACGCGAGCAGCAGGCCGGCCGCCGCGACGTAGGCCCAGGAGAACCAGGTGCGGTGCTCCGGGTCGGTCGAGAACAGCTGCGCCATGAACAGGACCGCGAGCATCGCCGCCTCGGCGAGATTGAACTTGAAGTTCGCGAGCACGACGAGCGCGAACAACGATTGCGCCGCGGTGAGGAAGACCTCCTCGACCTGTCTCGCGTCGAAGCGCAGCGGATTCGCTCCGCCACCCCCGAGCGAGTAGGCGACGGGCAGCATGCCGACGAGAAGCGTCCACTGGTTGACCTTGGAAGAGAGCAAGGCGCGCAACCCGGCTCCCGCCTTGCCGGTCATCGCGAAGATGATCGCGACGATGAACTCCGGCGACTCCGAGGCGAGCGGCGCGAGCCACTGCACGAGCAGGAACTCCTCCACGCCGAACTGGCGACCGATCCCGAGCAGCGACTCGGCGAAGGGCTCCGCCGCAGACAGGATCGTCGCTCCCGCGAGGAGGAAGAGGCCGATCACGGCCGAGCGACGGCCCGCGGTCGAAAGCCCCTCGGCGAGCGCCCCGGGCACGCCCTCGAGTTCGACCTCCTGGTGGCCGCTGCGGGCAGCGGACACCAGGTAGTAGACGAAGAGCACGAGCAGGAGGAGTGCGTCGACGAGTCCGAGCGAACCCTTCCACGCGACGAAGAGCGCATAGAGCGTCGCGATCGCGAGGCAGGTGAGCTCGAGCATCTCGCCCCGGTCGAGCGAGATCGACTTCTCCCGGCGAGCGATCCAGAGCGCCACGACCACCGCCGGCCAGCCGAGACCGATCAGCAGGCGGTTCGCCCCGGTCATGTTGGCCGTCGCGAAGGGAGCGTACTCCGGCTGCGAGCCGGCGGTGTAGGCGAAGTAGAGATCGACCGCGTATTCCGGCAGGACCGCCACGAGGGCGAGGAAGGCGAGCGCCAGCGCCTGCGGGATGTCGACCTGCCCCGCCTCGGCCGCCCAGGAGAGCAGGAAGGCGGCGCCGAAGATCGCGAGCCCGGCCGAGACCGCGTGCGCGACGTGTCCCGCGTCGCCGCCGAAGGCGAGCATGCCGAACCACTGCAGCGGCAGGAGCGAGACGAGGGCGATGGCGAGAAGCGCACGGGAAAGCGGCATGGCGACGTCGTCTCCTCAGCCCGACACGAGGTCGAGGATCTCGCCCGCGGCGGGCGAGTCCACGTCGATCGCGTGGAGGGCGCCCGGGGCGAAGCCCGGGACCTGGTCTCGAGAACGGGAACGTCCGTCGACCACACGCGCCGGACCCGTCGCCGCGACGAGCAGGCGGGCGTCGGCGAGCGAGCAGGTCGAGCGAAGGGCGGGGGCGAGCCCGACCGCGAACGGCGGCGTCGGTCCACGCCAGTCGAGCGTGGCGAGGCTCGACGGCGACCCGCACGGAGGAGGCCCACCCGGCACGCCGACGGACTCTTCCACGGGCGCGGCCGACGGCTCGGCCGACGGAGCACGGAACAGGGCCCCGCACGCTCGACGGCCGTGGTTCGACTCCGCGTGCGCGAGCCAGGCCGACGCGCGCAGGAGGGCCGACGCGACGGCGCGGTCGCGGGCCTGCGTGTCGGGGAACCAGGGAGACGACGGCGCGAGGAGAATCCTCTCGATCGCCGGAAGCGCCGTGCGGGGATACGAAGCGAGCGGTCCGCAGGTCGCCGTCGGAAAGAGGTCGCACGGCAGGAAGTGGTGGACCGCCGCGATCGCGATCGCCGTCGCGCGGTCGGAAGGCCGCAGTCGACCGTCGAACTCGCCGATCAACCCGGACAACTCGCCCGCGGCGGGATCCTCGCAAGACGCAAGTGCACCTCGAAGCACCGGGAGAAGGCCGGCCAGGACCGGGTCGACGTCGTCGGTCGCGACTTGCCCCGGTGCGACCGCTGCGACCTCCGCGAGACGCGAGAGCCGGGGAACCGGGTGCGCTCCTCCGTCCGGCGAATCGCCCTCTCCGCACACGGCCAGGACCCGGGGCTGCTCGACCGAGGCCCGGGCCGGGGCAGGCCGCGCCGGTCGAACGGAGCTCCACGCTCCCTCTCCCGCCCAACCGAGCAGCGGCATCGCCGCGGACACCTCGCGTACCGGGACCGAGCCGGCGAGTCTCGCGCCCGCTCGCCCGGCGCGGTCCGCGAACACGAGTCGCACCGGCTGCGTCGCACGTTCGAAGGCCTCGCATGCTCGCATCGCCCCGCCGACGTCCCGCGCACGGGCGAGCCCCGCCCACGCCTGCACCGACGAGAAGACGGAGCCCGCTCCCCAGTGCAGCGCCAGTTCCGGCCTGCGCGCGTTCCCCTCGACGCCCACCAACTGGCGGGCGAGGTGGGAAACCAGAGGGCCGTGACGCGTTTCCGCCACCTCGATCGAGACCGTCTCTCCGCCACGCACGCGGATCGTCTCGTGCCGGCTCGAGATCTTCTCCCAGCCCGATGGATTCCGGCAGTTGCCGATCCCGTCGACTTCCTCGAGCACGACGTCGCAGTCGTCGACGACGGCCGGCACGCCGGCCCAGGCGAGGTCTCGAGTCCGCCCGACGTGGAACGCCGGCACTCCGACCGGCGCGCAACCCGCGACGTCGAGGCCGGGAGCCGTGAGACGAGCCGCGTAGAAGGCGCCGGGCAGGTCGGGCGACGCGAGCAGCGAGGCGCCGACCTCGCAACCCCCGGGCGCCGGGATCGCCCAGGCCGTTCCGTCGAGACCCGCATCCACCGGCAATCCCGCCACCAGTTCCGCGATCGCGAGATCGATCGCCGCCCAGGGCTCTCGACGCGAGACGAGCGTCGAGCCGGACGGGGCCTCGCCCGCGATCCACCGCATCCTCTCGCCCCCGTGCGCCGCGGCGAGCCGGCCCAGGATCGCCTTGGCGGGCCAGGTGCGCAGCGACGTCGCGAACGCGCGCAGGACCTCGATCGCGAGCGTGTCGGCGATCGTCCACGGCTCGAGTCGAGTCGCCTGTACGTCCGGGTCGACCGGATCGGAGAACGCCGCATTCACGCCGGCGGCGAACGACGAGATCGCGTCGTGTGCCGCACCCGAGAGGCGAGCGGCGGCGAGGGACGCACGCCGTGGCACCCCGGCCGTCCGGACGAGTGCGTCGTGCACGACGAAGGTCGGCCCGAGCACCTCGGCCGCTCGCCCTTGCGCGAGTCGCCGCTGCAGGTCCATCCCCCGACCGCCGTCGGCCGCCATGCACCATCCGAGTGCGGCCCAGGCGTCGCGCTCGGACTTCGCCGAGACGTGCGGTACCCCGCCTCCGTCACGGACGATCCGCACCGCGGCTCCGAGCGCCGCGAGCGACTTCCGCGGGTGCGCCGGATCCTCCTGCCCGCGCCGCCGGCGCGGGCCGTCGAGCGGCCGGTCGGCCGCGTCGTCCGGGAGATCCTCGGGCAGGTCCCCCGACCCGGAGTCGAGCGGCC
>JAGWVP010000225.1 GCA_018970825.1 bacterium
TGCGCGCAGGCCTTCGCTTCGAACCAGGTCGCGGCCGCGTCGCCCATGCCGGCGACGAGGAAACGCGCCGGGCTCTTCGCCACGACCTCGGTGTCCACGACGACGAGGTCCGGGTTGCGCGGCAGGAAGCGGATCTCCTCGACCTGCCCGCTCTCGGTGTAGACCACCGAGACCGCGCTGCACGGTGCGTCGCTCGACGCGAGGCTCGGGCAGCTGACGAACGCGAGGCCGAGTTCGTGGGCCGACGCACGCCCGGTGTCCACCGCCTTGCCGCCGCCGGCGCCGACGATCGTCCGCGCCCCGGCCGCGCGCGCGGCCTCGTTCACCCGCGCGATCTCGGCTCGCGAACTCTCCCCGCCGAAGCGGTGGACCGAGTGGACGAGGCCCGCCTTCCGGAAGGTCTCGGCCCAGGCCGCGCCGAGCATCGACTCGGCGGACCGGCCGGCGACGACGAGGACCGGGCCCTCGAGCCCGAGGGCGACCATCTCCGCGCCGAGCGCGGCGGTCGCGCCGCGGCCCTGCACGTAGCGGGAAGGCGAGGCGAAGATCGACAGCATGGGCGGGTATGGCACCTGCGCCACGCGCCACGCAACGCGCACCGGCCTCGGCGCCGTCCCGGACCGGCGCCCCGCACGCGCCGGTCCGGGACGAGGCCATGGTCCTGGCGCCGTTGAAGCCTTCCCCGGCTCGGGCTAGGCCCGTGAGATCGGGGCTCCCGCGATCGCGGGCGAGTCCCCGGGAACCACGACATTCACGGGAGACGATCCATGGCGAGCAACGCGGAGAATGCGGTCGAGATCTTCAAGGGCCTGGTCGGCAAGCCCGAGCAGCCCGGCGAGTGGTTCCAGGTCACGCAGGAGCGGATCAACCAGTTCGCCGACGCGACCATCGACCACCAGTTCATCCACGTCGACCCCGAGGCCTCGGCGAAGATGTCGCCCTACAAGGTGACGATCGCGCACGGCTTCCTCACGCTCTCGATGCTGACCCACCTCTCGACCAGCGTGCCGCCCGCGGCGCCGGACGCCTACAAGGGCGTCGTCATGGGCGTGAACTACGGCTTCGACAAGGTCCGCTTCGTCTCGCCGGTCAAGGTCGGCTCGAAGATCCGCCTGCAGCGCAAGTTGATCGACGTGCAGGCGAAGGGCCCGAACCAGGTGCAGCTGACCCACGAGTGCACGATCGAGGTCGAGGGCGAGTCGAAGCCGGCCTGCGTCGCGCAGTGGCTCACGATGCTCGCCTACGCCTGAGATCCCCACGATGGCGAACCTCGACCTGAAGGAATTCGAGAGCGCGCTCGGCGTGCTCGCCGGCGACGCGCCGCCCGAGAAGCTGCGCGACCGCCTGGTCCAGCTCCACGCGTTCCACTCGCGCCGCGGCCTGAACGGTCTCCGCCAGATCGCCGAGCGCCTCTACGCGCTCAGCTCCGGCCTGCGTCGCGACGGTGCGCCGACGCGTGCCTTCCAGGCGCTGTGGATGGAGTTCATCGGACACCGGCTCGACCAGGACGTCGGGCGAGAGCTCGACGAGCTGGCCGATCAGGTGAACTCGCACCTGCACGACGACGGCACCGTGCGCGACGGCGAGCAGGCCGAACTCGAGAAGAAGGTCGCGGAGTACGAGGACCGGCTCGCCCGCCGCGTCGGCGGCCAGGCCGCGCGTCTGGACACGATCATGAAGGCCGTCCCGGCCGTCGCCGCGTTCCTGCGCTCGCGCCCCCTGCTCGACGTGCCGGTCGAGGCCGTGCCGGCGCACGACCATGACCACGTCCACGACGAGAACTGCAGTCACGACCACGGGAGCGACGCGAAGGCCTGAGCCGCCCCCGGCCGCGTGCCGGGCGCGGCGCCACGGGGGGCGCCGCCGGTGCGCAAGGGACGCGGGCGCCCGGGATCGATGACCAAGCCGGCCAAACTCGCACTCGGAATCGGTCTCGCCGCGGTCGTGTTCGCGCGCGCGGCGACGGCGACGAGCGGTCTCGCGCGGCTCGCCTGCGCGTGGGTGGCCGTCTCCTGCGCGATCGCCGCCTTCGCCTACGCCTGGAATCGCCCCGGCCTCTTCGGCAAGCGCGGCGGGCGGCTGTCGCGAGCGAACGTCTTCCTGCTGCTCCCCTACCTGGTCGCGTTCCGCGTCGCCTGCCGGCTCATGCGCGACTGGCGTCGCACGCCCGCCCTGAGCGAGGTGCAGCCGGGGCTCTGGGTCGGCGGCCGCATCGACGCCTCCGACCTTCCGGTCGCCGACCCTGTCGTGCTCGACCTCGTCTGCGAGTTCGACGAGCCCGAGGCCCTCCGCGGGCTCCCCGGCTACCGCTGCGTCCCCGTGCTCGACGGCCACCACCCGCCGGACGAGGAGGCGTTCCTCGCCGTGATCGACGAACTCGCCGCGAGCGAGCAGCCGGTCGTCGTGCACTGCGAGTCGGGGCGTGGCCGCGCGCCGACCGCGGCAGCGCTGCTCCTGCTGCGCCGGGGAGTCGTGCGGGAGACCTCGGACGCGATCGCGGTCGTCGCGGCCGGTCGGCCGTGGACGAAGATCACGACGACGGACCGGGCGTTCATCGAGCGGATGACGGGCCGGATGCGCGAGCCGGGGCGGCCGGGCTGGGAGTGACGCGAGGGGGCATGGCGCGGCCCGCGCGCGCCGCCGGTCGGTCCCGCCCGTGCCCCTCGCCGCCACCTGCTCGTCGCTCGTGCGGCCGCTTCCTGCTCGACAACCGGCGCCCGGCTCGGGTACGGAGTCGATCAGCGGCGATCCCCGTCGCTCACCGAGGCCGCGCCGGAGTCGAGCGCGGAGGGGAAGGGGACGCCGATGAGGATCGCAACGAGGACGTTCGTGCCTGCGCTGGCGGCGCTGGCGTTGGTGGCGGGAGAAGCGCAGGCGGCGACGGCGGAGCAGTCGTGTCAGAAGGCCCTGTCCCTTGCTGCCGGCACTTACCTGCAGTGCATGGAGAAGGCGATGGGCCTCTACTACGGCGGCGCCGACTTCCTCGGGAAGGTCGCGCCGGCGTTCGGCAAGTGCGTGGACAAGTACACGGCGAACTGGCCGAAACTCGTGAAGAAGTACGACGGCCAGAGCACGTCGTGCTCGGGTGACCGCTACCTGGACAATGGCGACGGGACGTTCGCCGACCGGCTCACCAGCCTCGTCTGGGAGACGAAGACGAACGACAGCAGTGTCCACGACGCGAACAACTTCTACCCGTGGAGCACGGGCTCCCCCTTCAAGGAAGACGGGACGGTGTTCACGACGTTCCTGAATACGCTCAACGACGGTGGGTTCGGAGGCTCGAACGGTTGGCGCCTGCCGTCGTTCTACGAACTGAACACGCTGGTCGAGCCCGGATATCCGAACTGCAGCGTGGATCCGTGCACGACGGTGCCGGGCGAGACGGTTTCCGGCTACTACTGGTCGTCCTCTACGTTCCGGGACTATCCGGGCGACGCGTGGCTCGTGTCCTTCAGCACTGGCCCCGCCAGCGGCGACTTTAAGACGAGTGGCAACTACGTGCGTGCTGTTCGCGGTGGCTCGTGACTTGGTCATTGGACCCTTTGACCTCGTGACCCTTTGACTCCGGCCTCCGGTGCCGCTGGTGCAGCCAGCGGTGCCGGAGGGCTGGGCGGGCGGTGCGCTGCATCCTGCCCGCTCTCGCGCCCTGGCTCGCCGCCTGCGCCCTGATCCCCGGTCCGGTCCAGCCCGCGGCCCTCGCCGCCGCCTGCTCGTCGCTCCTGCGGACGCCTGGCGTGTCGAGCTTGAGCAGCTTGGGGCCGGGGATCGCCGCTTACTCCCCTCGCCCGATCCCCGTCCGACCCATCCCGAGCAGCCGCGCGCTGTCGTCCCAGAGGGCGCGGCAGGCCTCGTCGTCGCGGGCCAGCACCGAGGGATCCAGCTTCTTCAGCTCGGTGCCGCGCACCGAGAAGTATTCCCCGCGACAGGCCGCGTAGCGGTCGTCGCAGGCGAGCGCGGCCAGGAAGGCTCCGGAGCGCGGGATCGTGCTGCTGCGGTCTTTCTTGATGAGCAGCGGGACCACCATGCTCGCCAGTGCCGACAGCACGCGCCCGTTGGCGCGACCCAGCCCCGTCCATGGGACGTAGCCGGGGTCGTAGCTCATCACCGACAGGTGCGGGTAGCGCCTGGCGGCCTCGCGGGCCGTCATGATGTTCGCCAGTTTCGACGACGAGTACGCACGGAACGCGGCCTTGCGCACCGATCGCTCGGCCGTGGGATCGCGGTCGGGAAACGCCAGCCACTCGGCGTTCGCGTGGACGGGCGGCGTCACCGGCGTTCCTTCCTCCGGGTCGTGGGTGCCGCTGCCCGTCAGCACGACGCGACCGGACGGCGCGAGCAGCGGCTGCACGAGGTCCAGCAGCAGGAAGTGCGCGAGGTGATTGACCGCGAACGTGCGCTCGAAGCTCTCGGCTCCGGTCTCCGGCCTCGACAGCTGGAGCCCGGCGTTGAGGACGAGCGCGTCGATCGGCCGCTCTCCCTCGAGGCTCGCGGCGAACTCGCGCACCGACGCGAAACGGTCGAGGTCGAGTGCCCGCGCGTCCACACGACCGGCTAGGGAAGGAGGAAGCGCACGCGGATTTCGCGCGCCCACCACGAGTGCGCGCCCCGCCTCCACCAGCCTCTCGGCCGCGTCCAGTCCGAACCCGGCCGTCGCGCCGGTCATCACGATCCGCATGGCGTCGTCCTCCTCGCGGCCCCGGTTCCAAATCCCCCGGCCGACGCTCATCGAGCGCGCCAGCGCTCGCGCCACATCTCGAAGACGAGGATCGTCCAGACCGTGTCGGCCCGCTGCCCGTCCGCCATGAGTTGGCGGACGGCTTCGGCGACCGCCTCGGGCCGGAAGATCCCGCCCTCTCGCATCCGCTGCGGCGTCAGGTACTCGCGCACGAACGGCTGGAGTGCACCGCGGAGCCAGGTCGCGAAGGGCGGGATGAACTGCAGCTTCGGATGGTCCATGATCTCGTCGGGGATGCGCCCGCGCATGAGGCGGCGCAGCAGGTACTTGCCCGTGCCGCGGTGCAGCTTCATCGAGGCCGGCACCGTTTCGAGAAGATCGACGAGGTCCGGGTCGAGGAAGGGGGAGCGCACCTCGATCGAGTTCGCCATGCTGGCGCGGTCGAGGCGGAGCAGCATGTTCTCGGGCAGGAAGGCGCCGACGTCGGCCGCGATCGCCAGGTCGTCCGGCCGGACCGAGCCGTCGTGGAGACCGGGGAGTGCAACCTCGGCATCGGCGAAGACCGAGCTCGCCAGTTGCGCACGCACCTCCGGCGTGAACATCGAGCGCTCGCCCATCGAGTTTCCCATGGCGGCGAGAAGTCGATGGCTGGCGGACATCGGCAGGCACTCGAGGATCCGCTTGGACCGTCGGAACCGCGCCCGGTCGGGCAGGCTGCGGCCGAGGGCTGCCAGGGCGACGCGCAGGGAGAGCGGCAGGCGTTGAGAGGCGAGGTAGAACTCCTCGGCGCGGAACTGGCGGTATCCCATCATCAACTCGTCGCTGCCCTCGCCGCAGAGCGCGACCTTCACCGTTCCGAAGGCCAGGGCGCTGACGAGATGGATCGGCAGGCCGGCGGCCATGCCGACGTGGTCGTCGAGAACGTCGGCATAGCGCGTGAACGCATCGAGGACGGCCTCGTCGGAGATCGTCGCCGTGTGCAGGCGGAGCCCGAGGCGGTCTGCCGAAACCTGCGCGAGCGGCCGCTCGTCGGCGGCAGCTCCCGCGAACGCGATCGTGAAGGCGTCGACTTCGTCGCGGTGTCGCTTCATGTAATGGGCGACGGTATTCGAATCGAGGCCGCTGCTGAGAAAGAGCCCGACGGGCACGTCGGCGACG
>JAGWVP010000226.1 GCA_018970825.1 bacterium
CGCGGGCCCCGGCGCGCGGGCACGCGCGGGCCCGCCCCGGCGCGCCGCGCTCAGGTCGCGGGCGAGACCACCGTTGCGGGCTCGACCGGGGCGGTGTCGCCGCGGCGGCCGCCGAGTCGGCGCGCGTTCGCGACCACCGCGGCGCTGCTCGCGATCATCGCGAGCGAGGCGACGAGCGGCGAGAGCAGGCCCGCCGCGGCGAGCCCGACCGCGACCAGGTTGTACCCGAAGGCCCAGGCGAGGTTCTGCAGCGCGACCCGCCGCATGCGTCGCGCGTGCCTCACGATCCACGGAACCGCGCCCAGGTCGCCGCCCAGGATCGCGACGTCGGCCGTGAGGCGCGCGAGGTCGGTCGCGCCGGCGACCGCGATGCCGACGTCGGCCGCCGCGAGCGCGGGTGCGTCGTTGATGCCGTCGCCCACCATCGCGATCGCACCGTCCCCGGCCGTCGCCGCCGCGCGCAGCCGGCGGATGCGCTCGAGCTTGTCGGCGGGGGCGAGGCCGACCTCGACCTCGTCCCCGGAGACGAGCCCGGGCACGATTGCGCGCGCGGACGCGTCGCCCGAGAGCACCGAGACGCCGAGACCCAGGCCGCGGATCTCGGCGAGCGCAGCCCCCGCCCCGTCGCGCGGGCGCTCCGCGAAGCCGATGGCACCGACGAGGGATCCGTCCTCGACGACGTAGGCCACGGTCGTCGGCGCCTCCGCGGGCGAGGCCGACACGCCGCGCGGCGCGCCGGGTTCCGAAGAAGCTTCCCACGAGCCGACGGGCCACCAGTCCCGCGGCTCCCACCCGACGTCCGCGCGCCCCGTGCGCTCGGCCGCGAGTCGCGCGCTCCCGACCGCGACCCGTCGTCCGTCGACCAGGCCCTCGACGCCCGCGCCCGGCACCGCCCGGACCTCCGTCGCCCCGTCGAGCAGGGTGCCCCCCGCGGGCGGGACCGCGCGCGAGATCGCGCGCGCGAGCGGGTGGTCGATCCCGGTCTCGAGCGCGGCGCACGTCGCGAGCATCTCGGCGACCGTCCGCCGTCCGCCGGGAGCGAGCGCCGCCGCGCGCACCTGAGGGTGCGCGTCGGTCAGCGTGCCGGTCTTGTCGAACAGCACGCGCTCGACCGAGGCGAGTCGCTCCAGCACCGGCGCGGTGCGCACGACGACGCCCCGCCTCGCCGCCGCCTGCAGGGCCATCCACACCGCGACCGGCGTCGCGATCCCGAGCCCGCACGGGCAGGCCACGACGAGGACGGAGATCGCGACGAGGACGCCGCGGTCGGCGCCGGCGCGGAGGCCCCATGCCACGCCGGCCGCGAGCGCCACCGCGAAGAGCAGCGGCGTGAGCACGCCCGAGACCGCGTCGGCAACGCGCTCGGCGCGCGACCGCTCCCGCCGCGCACCGGCGAGCAGCGCCTCGATGCGGGCCGCGGCGCTCTCCGAGACCGGCGCCGCGACCCGGACGCGGAGACGCCCGTCGACGCTGCAGGTACCGCCCGCGACCTCGCTGCCCGGCTCCTTGCGCACGAGCCGGCTCTCGCCGGTCAGCATCGACTCGTCGACGCCGGCCGTGCCTTCGACCACCGTGCCGTCGGCGGGGAACACGCTGCCCGCGGCGACCTCGACGACGTCGCCGGGCCCGAGACGCTCGACCGCGACCTCCTCCCGGCCCGCGGGCCCGATCCGCGTCGCGACCGACGGCACCGGCGAGAGAGCCGCCCGCACCGACGCACCCGCTTCCGCGCGCGCACGCGCCTCGAGGAAGCGGCCGAGCGTCACGAGCAGGAGCAGCACCGAGGCGGTCTCGAAGTAGACGGCCGGGCGTCCCGCGACGAGGTTCCAGAGCGACAGGCCGTAGGCGGCGAGAACGCCCGTCGCGACCAGCACGTCGGCGCTCGCACGCCCCTCGCGCAGGCTCCGCCACGAGCTCGCGAGCAGCGGGCCGCCGAGCAGCGCCAGCACGGGCAGCGAGAAGCCCGCCGACAGCCAGCGCAGCCAGCGGAACATCGGGCCGTCGAGCGGCTCGGAGGCGCCGCCGTAGACCTGCGGCACGTAACTCGGCATCGAGGTCATCATCACGTTCATCGCGAAGAAGACGGCGAGACCGAGCCGCACGAGGATCGCGGCCGCCCCGCCCTCCTCCCCGCGCGCCCGCGTGACCTGCATCGCGAGCAGGCAGCCGAAGCAGCAGAAGACGAGCGCCTCGCCCCCGACCTCCCCGTGCACCGGACGCGGGGGCAGGGGCAGCGAGCAGTGCGCGCACGCGTCCGGCGGGTGCGGGGCCGCCTCCGGCCCGGGCCCCGCGCCGACCGGTGCCGCGGTGCTCAACGGATCAGGTTGACGATGAGATAGGCCGCGCCGAAGACGAAGAACGTCACCCACAGGAGACCGATCCACCAGGGAGCGGGATTGGATTCGTAGACGTGGACGCGTTCCTCGTCGAGGCCCGCGGCGGGCCGGTTCGCCGTCGCGGCGGGCGCACCGGGCGCCGCGATCACGGGCCCGCGGGCCGCGAGGCGAGCCCGGTTGGCTGCATCGGCTGCGGCATCATGCGCCACGTCGAACCCCCATCGGGAGACCCTCGAGCTCCCCGCCCCGCTCGATCTCGGCATCGAGCTCGAGCATGCGGAACTTCGGCCGCTCCACGTCGCGGAAGTGCCCCGAGAGGACCGCCCAGATCGTGAGCAGCAGCAGCGGCAGCATGCCCACGACGTAGGTCGCGACCGCCACCGCGCCGAAGCCCTCGACGTCGCCGCGCGCCATCGTCACGACGAACTCCGTCATCTTGTAGAAGAAGGCTCCGCCCGCGACGAACATCACCGCGACCGTGAGCAGGAAGAGGACGAGCCCCTTCACCGTGAGCCCGTGGAAGCGCTTCGACTCACCGCTCATCCCGCACCTCCCGGGGCCGGGGCCGCGGCCGGCGCCATCGCCGCCTGTCGTGCCCCGGGCTGCACCCAGCTGCCGAGCCACTGCAGGTAGGCGACCAGCGCGAGCGCGCGCTCCTGCGGCCTGCGGTCCGCGTCGAAGAACCACACGTAGCCCGGCATGACCGACCACGGGTTGACGCTGCGCGGGTCGTAGAGGTGTGCCATCTGCCAGTCGTTCGAGCGCTTGCCGGCCTCGCGGATCAGGTCCGGGCCGATTCGCCGGGTGCCGAAGAGGTGCGGCAGGAACATGTCGTTCTGGTACTCCTCGGCCGTCGACACCGGACCGAAGCGCAGGTCCTCGTTCGAGACCGGGCGCACGAACTGCGAATGGCAGTGCCAGCAGGCCTCCGCGACGTAGACGTCGCGACCGGTGCGCAGCGCCTTCGCGAAGCTCTGCGGATTCGCCTCGCCGTAGACCTTCTGGAACTCGACCGGGTAGTCCTCGGCGAGCTGGTAGAAGGAGTCCGGCGGGTTCGCCGCCATCTCCTCGACGGTCTTCACCGGGACCTTCCGCAGAGTGATGATCGGCATCACGCCCTGCAGGAAGAAGCCGAGGAGGAAGGTGACGACCCCGGCGATCAGGAAGTTCGCGCCGAATCTCTCCATCTCAGGCCGCCTCCACCGCCGCGCGGTCGAGCGAGGGCGTCACCGCCGGCTCGCGCGCGGTGATCCAGAGCGCGTAGAGGAACAGCGCCTGCCCCGCGATGATGAGGAGCCCGGAGAACGTGCGGGCGATCCAGAACGGCTGCGACGCGATCACCGACTCGGACCACGGCGCGAGCGACGCCCAGCTGAAGCCCTGCACGAGCCCGGCCGCCGTCAGGTCGATGATCATCAGGACGAGGCCGATCGTCGTCATCCAGTAGTGCATCGTCAGCAGACGCGGGTTCACCCAGTCGCGGCCGACCGCGCGCGGCCAGAGGTCGACGAACAGGCCGAAGATCCAGAAGCCGAAGACGCCGAACATGACCATGTGCGCGTGGCCGACGACCCAGTCCGTGAAGTGGATGATCTTCTGGAAGGTGAGCGTCACGTGAAAGGCGCACTGCAGGCAGGTGATGCCGTAGAAGATCATCCCGGTGTAGAACCAGCGGATCGCGAGGTTGCCGCGCATCGCCTCGGCGCGCCCGTGCAGCGTGCCGAAGAAGTTCACGATGACGGTGAGGACGACGACCTCGATCGCGATCGTCGCGATCACGGCGCCGTACTGCGCGTACATCGGGATCGGGCTGAACAGGAAGTGGTGCACGCCCTGCATCGGGTAGAAGAAGGCGATGCCCCAGAAGCCGATCAGCGAGAGCGCGTGGCTCCAGATCGGCTTGCGCAACAGCATCGGCACGAAGAAGTACATGAGGCCCCAGCCGATCGGCGTGACGAAGAGCCCGACCAGGTCGTGGATGAACAGCCCGGTGATCGCGGCGCCCGCGGTGCCGGGCACCCAGAACTGGGGCAGGTAGTTGCCCATGAAGTAGACGAGCCCGGTCCACGCGAAGGCGGCGAGGAAGTACCAGAGACTCACGTAGAGCCCCTCCTCCTTCGTCGTGACGATCGGGGCCGCCATGTTGATCACGAGGAGCACGAGCCCGACCATGACCAGCGGGTCGACGAAGATCGGCGTCTCGCCCCACTCGATCGCCTGCCCGTAGCCGAGAAGCTGGCCCACGATCGTGAGCACCATGATGAGCTGCCACGCGCCGAAGATCACCCAGCCGAGCGCGTCCGACAGGATCGGGCGGCGGGTGAGCCGGGGGATCGCGAACAGGAGGCCCGCGATGAACGCGTTCGCGATGAAGCCGTAGGCGGCCATGTTCGTGTGCACGAGGCGCACGCGGCCGGGCGACAGCCACTCGATGCCCGAGAAGGGATAGAGGTTGTGGAGCTGGAACGAGTAGGACAGCCCGCCCAGCATCGAGACGACCATGAAGGCGGCGGCAGCCGTCAGGTGCGCCCGGATGAGATCGTAGCGGACGAGGAGCCGGCCTTCGACGGTCGCGTTCACGGTGCCTGCTCCTTCACCTGGGGGACCGCTTCGGCCGCGGTCGCGGCGACCGGACGGACGGCCGGCGGCACGGCCCCGGGTGCCTTCTGCCGCAGCGAGAGGATGTACGAGACGAGGTTCCACGCGTCGCCGGGCTTGATGCTCTCGCCGTCGGGCTCGTCGAACACGTCGGCGTAGGACGGCATCGCCGTGCCGTTCAGGCCGGTCATGAACGTGCGGTAGACGTCCTGCGGGGCGCCGCCGCTCTTGAGCGCGCCCTTGGTGAAGTTGAACGGCTTCTGCGGGTTGCCCCAGGCGTCGGGCTCGAGAGTCTTCGCGGAAGGGCCGTCGCCGAGACCGGTCGGACCGTGGCAGCGGCCGCAGTCGAGCGCCTCGTAGAGCTCACGGCCGCGGGCGACCGACTCGGGCGCGAGAAGCGTCGCGGGCGGGTTCGGGATCGTGATCGGGCTTCCCGCGCCGCGCTCGTCCCACTGCGGGTAGAAGGTCTTCACGTACTCGACGACCGCGTGGCGCTCGCGCTCGGGAAGCAGCGACCACTCCGGCATCGAGGTGCGGTTCACGCCCTTCGTGATCGTCCGGTAGAGGTCGGCGTCCGTCGGCAGCGTGCCGTTGGGAGTCGAGCGGAACTTGTAGAGGCCCTTCGTGAAGTCCCGGGGCTTCACGATCAGCATGTCGGCCGCGGCGCCCTTGCCGTTGCCCTGCTCGCCGTGGCAGCCGGCGCATTGGGTTTCGTACACCCGTTTTCCCTGGGCGATCGTCTCGGGGTCGGCCACGGCCGAGGCTCCCGGGGCGAGCGAGAGGACGAGGAGGAGCGCGAGCGCGACGCGCCGGCCGGGGACGATGGACTCGAAGGACTTCATGCAGCCGCCACCTCCGCAGGACGGTAGGGCGAGAACCGGCCGAGCGGCTGGAGCGC
>JAGWVP010000227.1 GCA_018970825.1 bacterium
GAGCGCATCGTTCGCGAGGAACTCGACGCGGCCGGCTGCCAGGAGATCCTCATGCCCGCGATCTGCCCGGCCGAACTCTGGCAGGAGAGCGGCCGCTGGGAGCGCTACGGCAAGGAACTCCTGCGGATCAGGGACCGCAACGACCGCGAGTTCTGCTTCGGCCCGACCCACGAGGAGGTCGTGACCGACATCATGCGCAAGGAGATCCGCTCCTACCGCGACCTGCCGAAGAACGTCTACCAGGTGCAGACGAAGTTCCGCGACGAGGTCCGCCCTCGCTTCGGCCTGATGCGCGGCCGCGAGTTCCTGATGAAGGACGGGTACTCGTTCCACGTCGACCGCGCGGACGCGGAGCGCGAATACCGCCTCATGTACGACACCTACGAGCGCATCTTCCGGCGCTGCGGACTGCGTTTTCGCGCGGTCGAAGCGGACACCGGCGCGATCGGCGGATCGCTGAGCCACGAGTTCCAGGTGCTCGCCGAGTCGGGCGAGGACGCGATCGTCGCCTGCTCCTCCTGCGGCTACGCCGCGAACGTCGAGCAGGCCGAGGTCGCGGCCCCGGTCTCCGGGGCACCCCGGGGCGCGTCCGAGCCGCTGCGGCGCGTCGCGACGCCGGGCCGGCGCACGATCGACGAGGTCTCGGCGTTTCTCGGGATCCCGCCCGAGCGCTTCGTGAAGACGCTCGTCTACGTGCTCGAGGGCGGCTCCGCGGTGGTGGCGCTCGTGCGCGGCGACCACCAGCTCTCCGAGGCCAAGTTGAAGCGTGCGCTCGGCGGACGCTGGGTCGCGATGGCCGACCCCGAGACGGTGCTGCGGGTGACCGGCGCGCCGGTCGGCTTCGCCGGCCCGGTCGGGCTGCGCGTCGAGGTCGTCGCCGACCGCGCGATCGAGGGCATGCGCGGCGCCGCCACCGGCGCCAACGCGGTCGACGAGCACCTGGTCGGCGTCGAGCACGGACGCGACTTCGGCGACGGCGTCACCTTCGCGGACCTGCGCCAGGCGGTCGCCGGCGAACCCTGCCCCCGCTGCGCGAAGGGCTCCTACGAGGCGCACCGCGGCATCGAGGTCGGGCAGGTCTTCTACCTCGGCACGAAGTACAGCGAGGCGATGGGCGCGACCTACCTCGACGCGGCCGGCCAGGCGCACGCGATCGAGATGGGCTGCTACGGCATCGGCGTCTCGCGCACGGTCGCGGCCGCCGTCGAGCAGAACCACGACGAGGACGGCATCGTCTGGCCGCTGCCGCTCGCGCCCTACCCGGTCGAGATCGTCCCGGTGTCCGTCACCGACGCGGCGGTCCGCGAGGCGGGCGAGAAGCTCGACGCGGAGCTCCGCGAGCGCGGAATCGAGGCGCTCCTCGACGACCGCGACGAGCGTCCCGGGGTCAAGTTCAAGGACGCCGACCTGATCGGCATCCCGCTGCGCGTGACGGTCGGGCCCAAGGGTCTCGCCAAGGGCGTCCTCGAGGTCCGGCGACGCGCCGACGGCAGCGTGCAGGAGATCCCCGTCGGCGAGGCCGCGGCCCGCCTGCGGGAGACGATCGGGTGAAGGCGAAGCGCGGCTCGTCGGCCCGCGAGGCGGTGCGTTCGCGGCTCGTCGTGGCCCTCGACGTCGCGACGGCCGACGAGGCCGAGTCGCTGGTCGCGGCGCTGCGCGACGAAGTCGGGGTCTTCAAGGTCGGCAAGCAGCTCTTCCTCCACGGCGGGCCGCAGGTCGTCCGCGCGATCCGCGACCGCGGCGGCGAGGTCTTCCTCGACCTGAAGTTCCACGACATCCCGCGCACCGTCGCGCGCGCCGGGATCGAGGCCACCCGGCTCGGCGTGAAGATGTTCACCGTCCACGCGTCGGGCTCGCTCGAGATGATGCGGGTCACCGTCTCCGAGGTGCAGAAGACCTGCCGCAAGGAGGGCCTGCGCAGGCCGAAGATCCTCGCGGTCACGGTGCTGACGAGCCTGTCGCGCGACGACCTCCAGCGCGTCGGCGTGCGCTCCGGCGTCGAGTCCCAGGTCGTCCGTCTCGCGAGTCTCGCGCACGAAGCCGGCATGGACGGGGTCGTCGCCTCGCCGCACGAGGTCGGGCCGATCCGCAAGGCCTGCGGCCGCGGCTTCCTCATCGTCACGCCGGGGGTCAGGCCCCGGCAGGCGGAGTGGGGCGACCAGAAGCGCGTGATGACGCCGGGCGAGGCGATCCGCAACGGCGCGGACTACCTCGTCGTCGGGCGACCGATCCTCGACGCGCCCGATCCCGCCGCGGCGGCCCGCGACATCGTCGCCGACATGGAGCGGGCGTTCGCCGCACGGGGCGGCCGGCTGCGACTGCTCTCCCGCCCGGGCTGAGCGCGCGCTTGCGGCCCTCCCGGACCGGGGCCATACAAGCAGGAATGCCCCGAAGAAGGATCGTCGCCTCGCGCGCCCTCGCGGCGCTCGTCCTGCTGCTCGCGCCGGCCCGGGCCACGCACGCGGCGAAGCCCTACTCCGAGCAGGTCGTCGAGCGCACGCTCGACAACGGGCTCAAGATGCTGCTCCTCGAGGACCACAAGGCTCCGGTCACCGTCGTGCAGGTCTGGTACCGCGTCGGCTCCCGCAACGAGGCCCCGGGCGTGACGGGCCTCTCGCACATGCTCGAGCACATGATGTTCAAGGGGACGAAGACGCACGGCCCGGAGGAGTACTCGAAG
This sequence comes from bacterium, assembly GCA_018970825.1. Lineage (GTDB taxonomy): Bacteria > Desulfobacterota > Binatia > UBA12015 > UBA12015 > REEB422. The sequence continues at coordinate 2,681 of JAGWVP010000227.1, forward strand.
ATCATCTCGCGCAACGGCGGCAACGAGAACGCCTTCACCTCCGACGACATGACGACCTATTTCGCCACGCTCGCCTCGGATCGGGCGGCCGTCGAGATCGATCTCGAGGCCGATCGCATGCGGGGCATCCAGTTGACGAAGGAGAACTTCGAGCCGGAGCGGCAGGTCGTCATGGAGGAACGCCGCATGCGGGTCGACGACAACCCGATCGCGTTCCTGCTCGAAACGCTCAACGCGGCGACCTTCCTCGAGCATCCCTACCGGCAGCCGACGATCGGCTGGGCGAAGGACATCGAGAACTGGACGCTCGAGGACCTGCAGCGCCACTACGACCTCTACTACCGCCCCAACAACGCGGTCGTGGTCGTCGTCGGCGACTTCGACGCGAAGTCGATGGGCGACCTGGTCGCCGGGAAGTTCGGCGGCATCCCGCGCGGCGAGGATCCGCCGAAGGTCCGCGCGGTCGAGCCCGCGCCGCGCGGGGCCAAGCGGATCCAGGTCGAGAAGCCGGCGAAACTCCCCTTCGTCGCGATGCAGTGGCATGCACCCAACCTGCACCACCCGGACAGCCCGGCGCTCGAGATGCTGGCAGGCGTGCTGTCGAACGGGAAGAGTTCGCGCCTCTACCGGGATCTCGTCCACCGCGACCGCCTCGCACTGGAGGCCGACGCGAGCTACGACCGCACCGCGATCGACGACAAGACCTTCTCGATGGGCGGACAGCCGCAGCCCGGCGTTCCGATCGAGAAACTCGAGAGCGCACTGCTCGCCCAGGTCGAGGCGATCCGGAAGACCCCGCCCACCCGCGAGGAACTCGACCGCGTGCGCGCCCAGATGGAGTCCGCCTTCACCTTCGCCCAGGACTCGATGTTCTACCGCGGCATGCTGCTCGGCACCTACGAGATGGCCGGGGGCTGGCGGCAGATCGACGACTACCTGCCGTCGCTCGCGAAGGTCACCCCGGAGGACGTCCGGCGCGTCGCCGACGCGTGGCTCACGCCCGCGAACCGCACGACCGGCGTGCTCGTCCCCCTGCCCGTCGACCCCTCGGCCCCCGTCGAGCGGGTGCCGAGCGGACCGATCCATTGAACCCCATGAAGCACTCGATCCTCGCCCTCGCGCTCTGCGCCTCGCTCCTCCCCGGTGCGGCCGGAGCGGCCGCCCCCGCCGTCGAGCGCCCGAAGCTCGACAACGGGATCCAGCTCGTCCTCTCGACGCAGTCGTCGGTGCCGATCGTCGCGATCTCGTGTCTCGTCGACGGCGGCGCGCGCCTCGACCCCCCGGGCAAGGAAGGGCTCGCGGAGCTGACCGGCAGCCTCCTGTCCGACGGCACGAAGGGCCGCACCTCGGAGGAGATCTCGAAGATCGTCGACTCGATGGGCGCGAGCTTCTCGACCGGCGCCTCCCAGGACTGGGTCGAGGTCGGCGCGACGGTGCTCGCGCGCGACTTCGAGACCGGCGTCGACCTGGTCGCGCGGAGCCTGCGCGAGCCGACCTTTCCGGCCGGCGAATTCGCCCGGGCGAAGGCCGAGACGCTCGGCTCGCTGCAGGCCTCGGAGGACGAACCGCAGGTGGTCGCCGGGCGTGCGTTTCGCAAGGCCCTGTTCGGCGCCGCTCCCTACGGCACGCCGGTCGACGGTTCGCTCGACTCGGTGAAGCGCCTCTCCCGCGAGGACGTCCTCGCCTACCACGCGAGCCTCGACCCGCAGAAGACGCTCTGCGCGATCGTCGGCGACGTCGAGACCGCACGGATGCGGGAGACGGCCGCGCGCCTGCTCGGCGCCTGGAAGCCGCAGGTGAAGTCGCTCGCCCCGCGGGCGCCCGCGACCCCGCCGACCGCGCGGACCGTCGTGGTCGATCGACCCGTGGCGCAGGCCTCGATCGTCGTCGGCCAGGTCGGAGTGCCGCGCACGGATCCCGACTGGTTCCCGATCGTCGTGATGAACCACGTGCTCGGCGGCGGCGGATTCACCTCGCGCCTCATGAAGCGCATCCGGACGCAGGGAGGGCTCGCCTACGGCGTGTCGAGCGCCTTCGGCTCGACGCGGCTCCCGGGGCCCTTCCAGGTCGTGCTGCAGACGAAGGTGCCGAGCGCGGCGGAGGCCTCGCGCATCGTGCGCGAGGAACTGCAGAAGCTCCACGACGAGGGAGCGACCGAGGAGGAACTCGCCGCGGCGAAGGACTACCTCACCGGCAACTTCCCGATGAAGCTCGACTCGACCTCGAAGATCGCGGGACTGCTCGCGCAGATGCAGTACTTCGGGCTCGGCGACGACTACATCGAGCGCTACGCCGAGCGCGTGCGCGCGGTGACGCTCGACGACGTGAAGCGCGCGGCGCGTGCCCACCTGCATCCCGACGCGCTCGTGCAGGTCGTCGTCGGCCCGAAGGCCGATCTCGAGAAGCAGGGCATCGGCGACGCGACGGGAGACGCGAGCGCGAAGCCCGCGTCTCCCGTCGCATCCCCGGCGCCCGCGGCCGACGCACCCGCGCACGAGCCGCCCGCGGCACCCGCCGCCGGCCACGGCGCGGCCGCGTCCCCCGGAGCATGAGAGCGGCCGCATGCACAGCATGAGGCGACTTGACTCCCCGGGCATCGGCAAGTAGGGACCGCTCACCGTGATCCGCAGCAACCCGCGAGATCCGCGAGCGGCACGCCGTGCAGGGCACGACGCGACGCGACGGAACCTCGGGGTGGCGACGGGAGCGGGACGAGACTCCAGGCGCGCATCCCCTTCCCGCGAGCGCGACCCGAACCACCGCACGAAGCCCCGAGTCGCGAGACTCGAACCCCCCGCCAGAAGCCGCCCGACGCATCGCAGCACCACCCGGACCCTCCGGGAAGGCTGAGAACGAAGGCACACGGGGCACGAAGCAGGACCGCGGGCCAGTCAGTGGCGAAACCCACCAAGCAGAATCGCAGCGCGAGCGGGAGCCGCAAGGCGACGGCGAAGCCCGTGCGCGTCGTCGCCAAGGGCGCCGTCGAGGCGCGTCGAGCCCCCGCGTCGACCGCGCGAGCCAAGGTCTCGACGCTCCCCCCGAAGAAGCCCGCCGGGAAGGCCGTCGAGGCGAAGCCGGTCGGGGAGAAGGTAGCGGCCCGCGCGG
>JAGWVP010000228.1 GCA_018970825.1 bacterium
ATCAACACCGGCGGCGAGAAGGTGTTCGCCGAGGAGGTCGAGCACGCGATCAAGCACCACCCCGCGGTCTGGGACGCGGTCGTCGTCGGGCGGCCGAGCGAGCGCTGGGGCCAGGAGGTCGTCGCGCTCGTCAAGCTGCGCGACGGGGCCAGCGCGACCGAGACGGATCTCGCCGCCGAGTGCTCGCACCACCTCGCGCGCTACAAGCTGCCGAAGACCTGGCTCTTCCTCGACGAGATCGTCCGCAGCCCGAGCGGCAAGGCTGACTACCGTTGGGCGAAGGCCCGGGCGATCGAGGGCTGACCGCCGGGGAGACGTGCGGCCGAGGCGATCTCGAACCCCGGCCCGGTCACGGAGACGGGGCCAGGTTCACCATCCACCCGGAGTCGTGCGGGAACGGCTTCCATGCGTCGGTCGTGTCCGCCGCGTAGCCGCAGACCGACGCGGTGACGGTCATCTCGGGCAGAGTCGCGAGCGACATGTCGTCGAATCCTCGCACGTCGACCCTGAAGCCGAGCGGCACGTTCACGCGGTTCGTCACCTTGACGAACGAGGGGCCGCCCGCGAGCCTCGCCGTCGTGTCCCGGTAGACCCAGGTGACCGCATCCTTCTCGACGAAGCTGCCCGCGGGAAGAGTCCACGAGAAGATCGTCCCGTCCGCATTGGTCATGCTGATCTCGAACGGGTCGTCGTTCGGGTCGCAGCTCGCGGGCGCGGCGAGCAGGAGGTGCAGGTTCGCGCGCCCGAAACCGGTACCTCCCGTGATCAAGCGAGAGGCGCACGGGTGCTTGCAGGGGCGGTAGATCGCGGGGAGCGGCGTCGGCGTGGGAGTCGGCGTCGGCGTCGGAGTCGGCGTCGGCGTGGGAGTCGGGGTCGGCGTCGGGGTGGGCGTCGGAGTCGGCGTGGGAGTCGGCGTCGGGGTCGGGGTCGGGCTCGGCGCGAAGGCACCCGCCGTGCTGCCCTGCCCGCCGCCGGTGAGCCCGGCGAGGCAGGCCGCGTCGGTGATCTCGAACGCGCTCGCCGAGGTCTCGGCACGCGAGTAGAAGATGCTCGTCCCCGGAAGCGGCGTCGGGGTCGGCACCGGCATGTTCGGCGGGTTGTTCGCCGTGAGGAAGACCGTCACGAGCGAACTCGTGGAGGTATCTCCCTGCGCGAACGAGATGTCCGACGTGATCGACAGCGTACCGGAGTAGCCGTTGCCGTCGTCGGAGAACGTGGCCTTGCCGACGGCAGGACCGGAGACCGTCGCGGAAACGTAGGAAAACCAGCCGGCTCGCTGAGAACCCGCCGAACAAGAGCTGTTGCCGCAGGCGTAGTACAACTTGACCGTCTGGCCGGCGACGAGCCTGCCGGACGGCGGATTCGGGGGGGGATTCGTCTGGAACGTGCTCGTGTTCGAAACGTCGATCGTGATCGTGAAAGGGTCGCCGTTCTTGATCGCGACCTGGTTGGTTCCCGCGCAGTCCGCGGCGTTCTTGCAGAAGGTCGGCTTCGCCGACACGGCGGCGGAGCAGATCTGCTGCGCGCCGGCGACGTTCGGAAGGCAGGCGACCAGCGCGAGCGCCACGGCGACGGAGAGAAGGACTCGAATCTTCACGGCGACCTCCCGGAAACGACGTCGAACGACGACTCGTCGGGCAAAAAAACTACGCCGTTCGTAGCCCGCCCCGGGACGGCGGGCAATCGAGGTCCTCGGCGCGCCCCCGGGGCCGCCGCGACCCGCGTCGCGACCGAAGGCCCGGGGAGGGGACGACGCGCATCCCCTCCCCGGCCGATCTCGTCAGGCGATGCTCGCCTTGCGGTACATCGTCACGACGGCCACGCCGCCGAGCCCCAGGTTGTGCTGGAGCGCGATCTTCGCGTCCTTCACCTGGCGCTTGTCGGCCTCGCCGCGCACCTGCCAGTTGAGCTCCGCGCACTGCGCGAGCCCGGTCGCGCCGAGGGGATGTCCCTTCGAGATGAGCCCGCCCGAGGGGTTCACGACGACCTTGCCGCCATAGGTGTTCGCGCCCGAGTCGATGAACTCGCCGGCCTTGCCCTCGGGGCACAGGCCGAGCGCCTCGTAGGTGATGAGTTCGTTCGCCGAGAAGCAGTCGTGGAGCTCGACGACGTCGACGTTCTCCGGGCCGAATCCCGACTGCTCGTAGACCTTGCCGGCCGCCGCCTTCGTCATGTCGGAGCCGACGAGCTTGATCGAGCTCTTCTCGTCGAAGGTGCTCTTGAAGTCCGAGGCCATCGCCATGCCGAGGATCTCGACCGCCTTCGCCTGCAATCCGTGCCTGCGCACGAAGTCCTCGCTCGCGACGATCGCCGCGCCGGAGCCGTCGGAGGTCGGGCAGCACTGCAACTTGGTGAGCGGCTCCCAGACCATCGGCGCCGCCTTGATCTGCTCGAGCGAGTACTCGTCCTGGAACTGCGAGTACGGGTTGTTCACCGAGTGCTTGTGGTTCTTCCAGCCGATCTTCGCGAAGTGCTCGGCCGTCGTGCCGTAGCGCTCCATGTGCTCCCGCCCGGCGTTGCCGAAGAACTGGGGCGCGACCGGGGCGGCCCCGATGCCGCGCAGGTCGTTCATCAGCATGAACTGCTTGTCCATCGGATTGGTGCGATCCGTGTACTTCGAGCCGAGGGAGCCCTTCTCCATCTTCTCGAAGCCGAGCGCGAGCACGCAGTCGGCGAGGCCGCCCTCGATGAACTGCTTCGCCATGAACAGCGCCGAAGAGCCCGTCGCGCAGTTGTTGTTCACGTTGTAGATCGGGATGCCGGTGAGCCCGAGCGTGTAGACCGCGCGCTGCCCGCAGGTCGAATCGCCGTAGCAGTAGCCGACGCAGGCCTGCTCGACGAGGTCGTAGGCGATGCCGGCGTCGGCCAGCGCCCGCTCGCCCGCCTGCTTCGCCATGTCGGGGTAATCCCACTCCTTCGAACCCGGCTTCTCGAACTTCGTCATGCCGACGCCGACGACGTAGACCTTGCGACCCATGCTCGAATTCTCCTTCCCGGTGACGGTTGAAGCGGGGCGCGGAGGCGGCCCGCCGGACCCGCCGAGATGAGCAAATCGCCCCGTCCGTCGCAACGAAGCGGGCGGTGCGGCGCTCAGTGCGCGGCGAGACTCGCCTCGATCTCCTCGAGCGTGAGCCCACGGGTCTCGGGGGCCCAGCGCAGGACGGCGAGGGCCCCCAGGATCGGTCCGATCGACAGCACCGCGACCGCACTCGGGATGCCGAAGCGGTCCGCGAGGACGCCGATCGCGAGCGGCGCGAAGATCTCGGAGACGCGACCGAAGAGATTCGTCGTCCACGAGTAGGCCGTCGCACGGATCTCGGTCGGGAAGAGTTCGGTCGAGTAGACGTTGGTCGCTGAATTCGCACCGAGGAAGCAGGTCACGGTGAGCGCCATGAGCGCCATCTGCTTCCACGGCGTCGGGTCCGACGTGACGAAGAGGAGGTACACCGACATCGCGGCGAGGGCATAGAAGCCCGCGCAGGTGCGACGGCGGCCGAAGCGGTTCATCGCCCAGCCCGCGAGCGGCGACCCGACGAGGAAGCCGGCGAGGTAGCCGACGGCGACGACGCTCCCGTAGCGGGCCGCGTCGTAGCCGAGGTTCCGCGTCGCGTGGATCGTCCAGAAGGTCACCGCCGGCGCGGTGACGAGGTGGTTGCAGTTCCAGATGAGCGTGACGAGCAGGGTGCGGGCCCGGTAGCGGGGCTCGAAGGGCGCGAGCATCCGGCGTCGCACGTCGTCCCAACCGACGTGTCCGCGCTGGCTCCTCAGGTGCTCGAAGCGACGGGTCTCCCTCATGCCGAGGCGGAAGAGGAAGATGAGCGCGAGCGGGACGAGACCGATCAGGTACATCGTCCGCCAGTCCCACCGGGAGAGGATCCAGCCCGCGGACAGGAAGGCCGCGATCGTTCCGACCGCGGAGACTCCCGAGATCGTCGCGATCCCGAAACCCCTCCACGCGGTGGGGTACTCCTCGCCGATGATGATGAGCGAGAGCGCGAACTCGGCCGCGAGAAAGATGCGGGCGAGCATCTGCCAGATCGTGAAGCTCTCGATCGACTGCGAGAAGGCCGTGAGCCCGGTGAAGAGAGCGTAGCCGAGGATCGTGAACGTGATGAGAAGTCGGCGGCCGAAGCGGTCGGCGAAGACCAGGACGAAGAACGAGGCCACCGACCCGAGCCGGGCGACGGTGTAGACCATCCCCCACTGGGCGTTGTTGAGCCCGTACTGCTTCTGGATGATCGGCGCGACGGTCGCGAGGATCGCCGAGTCGAAGCCGTCGAAGAAGGTCGCCGACGCGAGCATCGCGAGCAGCGCCCACAGGTACGGCGTCATGCCGTCCGCCTCGACCGCGCCGACGGCGGCCCGGGAGGGACCGCGAGCGGGCGGATCGGCCGGATCGTGGGACATGTCGAAGATCGAAGCGCATCCGTCGCGCGCGCACAACACTCGATCACCCGCCCCGCCGTCGCCGCGGGGCACCCCTCCGTGCTAGGGCGGTTCCCGATGGAGCAGGTGCGCTGGATCGTCTACTCCGACTACCTCTGCCCGTGGTGCTTCAACGGCATGGTGCGCCTGCGCGCCGTCGAACGGGAGTTCGAGGGCCGCGTGCGCCTCGAGTGGCGCAGCTACCTCCTGCGTCCCGAGCCCTCGACCGGGCGCGATCTCGAGAAGTTCCGCGCCTACACCCGCACCTGGCTGCGGCCGGCCGAGGAGAGCGACTCCGGGAGCTTCCGGGTCTGGCAGGGCGACGCGGGCCCGCCGTCGCACAGCATCCCTCCCCACCGCGTCGCCAAGGCGGCGCGGTCGCTCGGCGAGGATGCCTTCCGCTCGGTGCAGGAGGGGCTCTTCCGAGCCTACTTCGCCGAGAACCGCGACATCAGCGAGACCCGGACGCTCGCGCAGGTCTGGGAGGAGGCGGGCCTGCCGCCCGGGGAGTTCGCCCGGAGCGACGACCCGCGCTGGTCGGCCGAAGCGGTCGCCGAGCACGAGGAGGCGATCCGGCTCGGCGCGGGCGGCGTCCCGTCGGTGCGCGTCGACGGGGACGAGGCCTGCGTCACCGGGGCCTTTCCGACCGACATGTACCGGCGCTGGGCTCGTCGGCTGCTCGGGGGCTGAGCCCGGTCGCACGCGACGGGACGCCGGGTTTCCCGCACGCGGACGCCCCTGCTACTCTCGGAGGCCGGTCGGACCTCCTCGGTCGGACCGCCGGCGGAAGTCGACGATGAGAGCGTCCACCCACAGCGTCCCGCGGATCGCGCGCGCCGCCGGTGCCGCCGCGACCCGGCTCGCGACCGCGCTCGTGCTCCTCGCGTCGTTCGGCCGGCCGTCGTTCGCGGATCCGCCCGTCCCCGGCGCGCCCGCGGATCCACCGCCCGAGGAGGCGCAGGGGCAGATGGAGATCACGCGCACGGACGGCGGCTTCACGGTCCGCGCGAGCAACGGGAGCCTCCCCGACATCCTCGCCCAGATCGGGGGCGAGGCGGGCTTCGACGTGCTCGACTCCGGCAAGAGTTACCCCGCGGTGACCGTCGCGATCGAGGACACGCCGCTCGACTCGCTTCTTCGCCAGTTGCTGCGCGGCGTGAACCACATCATCCTCTACAAGAAGGGCGGCGGCGGCACGCCGGCGGAGCGCGGCATCGAGCGGATCGTGCTGCTCACCTCCTCCGGCCAGGGTGGAGCGGTGGCCGGCGCCCCGCCGGCTCGCGCGGGACGCGTCTCGCCGCTGGCCGGGACGAAGACCGGCAAACCCGCGCCCGGGGCGCCGCAGGGCGGCATGCA